>NZ_JAYGHM010000041.1:4907-70977 GCF_034931125.1 Rivularia sp. UHCC 0363
TTTGTAATCGCTGCTGGAAGCACCTGGTTAGCAATTAAAGACTATCAATACTTCCAGCAAATGACTACTGATAGCGCATATCAAATCAGCGCCGATATTCAGACTATTTATCAAGAAAAACCTTGGTTAGACCCCTGGTTATCAATTGGTATTGCAGCATTCATAGTAATTAGTTCATTATTCCTTATTAGCAGGAGATGAGTAAAAATACGATTGAACTATCTACAATTATCATATCAGCAGTAGTCGGTTTAACCGGCTTCTGCTTTTCCCATTCACGTCAACCTTACCCACTAGCACAAATACAATTCTGTCCGCAAACTGCTAACAAAAAAGAGAACATTTTAACTGATAAAAATAAAGCGAAAAAACTGAAATATTATGATTTAGAAAAAGCACAACAAAAACTAGATAGTAAATACTGCCATCAACCAAGATATGTCCTTGCAGAAGAGTGGGATAAATATAACAGTTACGGCTCAATTATTCCATACATGGGTAGCACGATTAGCTTAGTAAGAATAATCCCCAAAGATAACCCTTATCAAATATACGGTAATGTAGCCTCTGTCGTAGGATTGTGGGGGATTTCACTAACGCTAGCTTCTCGTGTCGGTAGGCTTAAAAAATCCGATTACCAACTAGGAGAAACCGAGAAAACCACAGCTTATTATAATTGGCAACAACACAGACGTAAACGAGATATCAAGCAACATTCTAATCAACTACATACAGATATTTTAAAAGATGGATTAACCCAGGAAGATTTACAGCAAAGAAAAGAACTAGGGCTAACCGATGATGAAAACGAAGCTATCAAAAACCAACTGCAACTAGAAGATTACCTAAAAGCCAGAGCCGTAAAACATTCCGACATGGACAAACAAATTGCATCTAATCTACTAGATAAAAATAAAGCAGAGAAAGAAATAGATAAATTACAAAATAAAAAATCATCTCACCCAAATATCAATCAATCCAGCGATAAACAGTTAGTTAATTCTCTAATAGAAGCCCTAAAATCCCATGAAGACGGTTGGCTCTATGACCTGATCAAAAACGCTAAACCCCTATGGCTGATTGGTTCTCAGGGTAGCGGTAAAACTAATACCGCTGGTGCGTTCGCATTAATTCGTAAATACTGCTTTGATGCACCAATCTACCAACTAATTGACAGACACGCTACTGGGGAGAATTGGGAAGTATGGAAATTATTAGATACTACATTAAAAGCTGAATCAGAAGAAGAAATCGGACAGTCTTTGGAAGATGCAACTGATAGATGGTTACAGCGAATCAAAGAAAAACCGTCTACCAAACAGCAAATAATTATTGATGAATTTACCAACCTGAAGAAAATTGATAGCTGTAAAGATGCTGCAATGAAATTCTTCTCCATGCACCTTACAGATACCCGCAAAGGCAAAGAATATTTTATTGGCATCAACCACTATTTCACTAATGAAAGCACAGTCGAGGGAACATTTGAAGCCAGGAAGTCAGGCACTATTCAACTTAAGAAGTTCTCGGCTAATGGAGAAACACCATTATCTAGAATACAAATTGTACATGGGTTAGTAGATGAAAATGGAAACGAATTAGAAGAAATAGAAAGAACATTACCAGTATGGTTGGAAGCGAATAAGATTTATGGACACTTCAATGGGAATCCGATTAACTTTGAAGGCTAAATTATGAACGCAACACCATTTACCAATTGTTATCAGAAAGCAAGAGCAAATTCTTATAAAAGTTAAGCGATTGATTAATTTAAAACTACTTTATTGAAGCATCAGCATTCCCCTGCTAGATGTTTTTATCTCATTGGAACACCAAGTTTAACAGAAACTGAATAAAAGATTATTAGATGCTCAATAGAGAAGCAACAAAACCAGCGGTTGCATTTAATTTAGTCAACAGGCTATATAGCGAAAGTCTTGTTTGACATGAATATAAATCAAACTGAACTTTCACTCAAATCTAATTGTTTATAAGCACAAAATATCTACCTTCAATCGTCAGAATAAAAATGGAAGTAACACCTGCTAAAATCGATATTATATTTACCCAAACCCAACTAGCGCAATGCTGTAACGTATCGCTAACCACAGTAAAGCAATGGTGTAAATATGGATTGGGGGAAGATAGCGCACCTAAGAAAGGCGAATACTTTAGCTACGATGAAATTGTTTTACTGTCAGAATTTATCTTTGCTACTAGATACTTGGGAGTGTATCAACACAAATATTTAGATGTAGTTATTCCTATTGGTGGAATAGATAAATATCAGATGATGGAAATTCCGTATTAGCTTGCCACAATATCTTGATAAATACCTAACGCCGCGACAAAAGCAAGGATTCTGGGAACACATTTTTATTACGTCTCTATCAGAATAAATATTATTGTTGTAATCCAAATATTGAATTTTATTCACACAAAATGATAAAATAATATTGCTCAACTTCAATCAAAACTATAACCAAAATTCATTAAATGACTCGATTTGTTCATGACGAATTTGCCAAAGATTACTTGGAAGAATTACTAAAAAATTATGGAACAGTAGAACCTGATAAAAAAGTGTCGGGGGAGAAAAAAGAAATAGACATTTTATTTACTCCTTCAGCACAACAAACATATGATTTACAATTGATAGGAGTTTTAGGAAGATTCGCAGAATATCCAGCGATATTGGAACCATTTCGTAATGCTGCTCCTGCCGATGAAATCTGTGATTGCGTTATAAAAGTATTGGAAGTAAAAGCTAAAATGAGGCGGGAAGCTAAAGCAAATAATACAAAATTAGAAGAAGAGAAAATACCCAAATTGTGGGTTTTAACTCCCACAGCATCGCAGACAGTGTTATCTGGCTTTAACGTTAACCAAAAAGAAGGATTTCCCCCTGGAATTTACTTTTTAGGTGACAATTTACGAAGCGCAATTGTAGCAATACACCAACTACCTAAAACTATAGAAACATTGTGGTTGAGGCTTTTGGGTAGGGGTAGAGTACAAGAACAAGCAATCGAAGAGTTGCTTCAATTGCCACCATCTAACCCTTTTCAACAAGCAACGTTAAAATTAGTCTACAACCTTAGAGAAAACTTAAGAGCAAACCAAAATTTAGAAGAGGAGGATAGGGAGTTAATTGTGAGATTAGAACCACTTTATCAAGAAGACCGGGAACGAGCCAAGCAAGAAGGAAGAGAACAAGGGATAGAACAAGGAAGAAAAGAAGGAGAACAACGTGTAATTATACGTCAGTTAAATCGTCGTATTGGGGAAATTGATGCATCATTAATTCGCTCAATTAATGATGCATCAATTGAACAATTGGAAGCGTTGGGAGAAGCTTTATTAGATTTTACTTCTGTTACTGATTTAGAAACTTGGTTAAACCAATAAAAAGTAATTAGTTGAATACCTCCACACTCTCCCGAATTCAACTCGGGAGATTTTTAATAATGATGAAACGTTCTTCCGCTCACAACCGAAGCTCCAACGAAATGCAGAGCGCAGTACCGCAGAGCGCGGAACCGTTCTCCAGTACCTACAACGTTATAAGCTAACTATACATCGTATATTTCAATGTATAGACATGACACCATTAGAACGCGAGTCAATGAATTTTAGATTGCCCAAACCATTGGCACAAGCGCTCCGTAAAGCAGCTTCTCCGCATCCGGGTAAAACCGCCACAGACATTGTGATTCGGGCTTTGACTCAAGAACTTGGAAATATACAAGGTATAGAGGTATGTACAGAAACGCGATTGCAGAAGTTAGAAGAAGAATTAATTCTACTAAGAAGTAGCATCAAAGAGCGAGATAATACCCCCACAGATTCCCGCACCGAAGAAAAGTTAGAAGCGCTCAACAATCGGGTAGCAAAATTAGAAGGGGCATTAACTGCCATCCAACATAATAATTTCGGCGCATCAAATAATTACAGACGATACAAAAATTCGGGCAATCCCTACAATCAAAGCGGTAAACCACCTCAAATTGAAGCCCTCGACGAGCAAAAACTGGCATTACGACTTAACGTTAATATTCCAACACTTAAAGAAAAGCACGCAACCCTTGAGCTTCATGAGTTTGAAGAGTGGAGTAAGAATAGGGATAGAGGTAAGTATATGTGGCAATTTAACGAACAAGATAAACTTTACCACCCAGCTAAATAATGGAAACCGTTCCCGCAGTAATGTTTAATGGTTATGGGTTCAACATAAGAGTCTGCAATGTTGAATACAAATAACATTCTTGTTACTAATACTGAACTCATCGACCTCTGGCTGCACGGTAAAAGCGCCAACACGGTTGATGGGTATCGTCGTTATGCCGAACGTTTTCTTACTTCGGTGGGTAATAAGCCCATGAGCGAAGTTACTTTGATGGATTTCCAACTGTGGGAAATGAGTTTAAAATGTTCCGACAACTCCAAGCGGGTAGCTGTTGGCGCGATTAAATCGCTATTTAGCTTTGCATTTGAGTTAGGAGTAATATCCTCTAATTTGGGAATACTAGTCAAGTCCCCATCGGCTAAAAATAGATTGGCAGAACGTATTTTAACGGAAGAAGAAGTACATTCGGTAATTAATAACGCGACCACACAGCGCGATCGCGTTATCATCCGTTTACTTTATTTTGCCGGGTTGCGGGTGTCGGAGTTATGTGCTTTGAAGTGGCGCGACCTCAAAGACCGCAAGGACGGTGGCGGTCAAATTACGGTATTCGGTAAAGGTGATAAAACTAGGGCGGTGTTGGTAGGAAAAGGTATCTGGCGCGAGATTAATGATTTAAAGGATTATGCGGGCAAGAATGACCCGGTGTTTGTTTCTCGCGAAGGCGGTCATCTGCACCGGAGTATGGTATTTCTTATAGTCAAGAATGCTGCTAAAAGCGCAGGATTGGAAGGTAATGTTAGTCCCCATTGGTTAAGGCATTCCCACGCTTCCCACAGTTTAGACCGTGGTGCGCCGATTCATTTGTTGCAAAAAACACTGGGTCATAGTTCCGTGTCAATTACTGAGATGTATTTACACGCCAAGCCTACTGATAGTAGTGGGTTGTATTTGCCCGATGACTCGTGATGAGCATCGTCCTAACCCCGTCTCTCGTGTCCAATCAAACCGTCTATTTTCTTTTTCTGGTTAAGTTATTAAGTTTGGTAATACTCGACCGAATATTCCCCGCTTCTTTACGACTTTTGATGCGCTTTTTAGCAATATTCACAACTTGCTTCATCACGGATTCTTTGTCTTTACAAGTTGTGTAGAATGCCTCTAATAAAGTTTCTATTGTGATTTTTTCCCTTTGACATAATTCATCTAGTTCTTGCTTAATTGGTGTTTCTAATCTTATGGGAATTCTTGATGCAATATCCGTAAAGTTTGCAAGTAATTCTTCTAATCGTTTAATTTCCGATATTTCTGTTGTTTCTGTATTATTTGCAGTGTCTTGCTGTGGCGATTGTTGTTGCAATATGTCTTCACGTGGAGAAACGGTTGATTGTGTATTGCGGTTGCGAATTTCATCTAACATATTCATGCAGAATGTTCCTCTTTTTTAATAAAAGTAATCGGTTGAATTTAATTCGATATCAATCGAACATATTTAATAAAAGTAATCGGTTGAATTTAATTCGATATCAATCGAAAATAAATAAGTAAGCTGGCTTCATTATTTTTTATTCATTTATGCTTTACTTGCTGTTGGAATAAGTTTTGCGTACTGTGGAGGTAATGTTGGTTTTAAATATGAAGCCAATATTTCAATGGAATATTCTAATCCCGGTTGTCCTAGATCGGTTGGCGATACTCTTTGATTAATTGCATTTTTAAATACGTCCGATTCTAGTATGTGGGGTAGCATCAAATTCTCCCCTACTATTTCTGCCATCGCTTCGATACTAGTTTTAGTGGCTTTGGTAGGATGCACGCCCGTCCATTTAGCACGAAATGGAATTACACCGAGTAGTTCACCTGTTGGTAAAGCAGATTGAAATTCTTTGACTAACTCTAAGGTTCTTATTAGCGATTGCACTCCTTTAACGTTTGCTTCTGCTGGAATAATCCATTTATCCCCCGCACCAAGAGATGTTTGTGCTAAATGACTTCTCTCTGGTGGTGGATCTATAATAATTACTCCAAAGTCGTCGGTAATTGGCTGTAAGCGATTTTTAAGAATAAACAAACTAATACCGCTACTTGCAAGTTTGTAATTAGCTTGTTCTAAGCCATCATCTGAAGGTATTAAAAACAAGTTGGAATTATCAATTGTACATTTGGACAATTGTACATTTGGTACTGGAAATATTGCATCGACAAGTCTTGTTTTTTCTTCTGGTTGGGTGATAACTTCTAGCAGTGTTGGGGTATTGGGCTGTACCTTAACTCCTAGAAAATTGGTAAGCGATGATTGGGGGTCAGCATCTATAAATAGTACGGGAATTCCTAACCGCCCTAAATATCGACCTAACATCAGGGCTACGGTAGACTTACCCTGTCCCCCTGCTAAGCCCAATGTCACAACTGTATTAATGTGTGATTGTTGCATTGTACAAGAGTACAAATTAGTTATTGCACTTTGATACTACTATACATTTGTGTTTTTGTGGCTTAATACAATTGTTGTTTAGTTCAATAGTGCAATACTACTTTTGTGCAAAAGTAATTTAGATTAATAGTGTAATACTACTTTTGTGCAAAAGTGATTTAGATTAATAGTGTAATACTACTTTTGTGCAAAAGCTGTTAAAAAACGCAATTGTACTTTTATGCAAAAGTTAAATTGTCTCTAATTAGTTGGTATAATAAATGTGCGCTTGGTGCAATAATGCAATTGTACTTTTGTACAAAAGTTAAAATACACAAAAGTTCTTATAAGCTTGAAATTGTAAGCATTATCAAGCATTTTTCTTCTACATACGAGGCTTCATTCCCCGTTCCGGGTGCCTTACAAATTGCAATTGCGCGTTTTGCTGCATCAACCTACCGCACATTCTTCAAACCCTCAACACTGTTGGTAAAAGTATCGGTAAATATAGACATAACGGTGCGCTCCCTAATCTTGATATTTACATTTAAAGACATCCCCGATTGCAGCTGCATAGCTTTCCCAGCAACAGCCATAGATTGCTTATCTAACTTAATTGTTGCTGGAAAGCGGTAAAATGGATGAACTTGATCTGGTGGTAAAGCATCTCCACCAATCCAGGTAACTTCACCTTTAAGCGAACCGAATTCGCTAAACGGAAACGAATCAATCCGTACATCAACCGTCATTCCTTCTCGAACAAATCCGATATCTTTATTAGTAATATGTACCGATGCAACAAGATTATCTTGAGGAACAATTTTGAGTACTGGCTCGGTTGCGTTAGCCACAAAACCCGGTGTATTCGCTTTTAAGTCAAATACAGTACCGGATGAGGGTGAAACGATTTCTTGATATTTGAGCGTCATCTGAGCTTGGCTAATTTGCGAATCAATTTCGGCAACACGTTTATTGTTTTCTACAATGGCTTTAGTTAACTGACTATCGATTTCTGCTATCCGTTTTTTGTTATCAGCAATAGCCGTTACCCAGGAATTACGAGTTGAAGCAACAGTATTCTGCAATTGTGCTTTTGCTTGGGCGCGAGCCGACTGTAATCGAGCGGTTTCTTCTGCTAATTGAGCAATTTCCGATTGAGCGCTACGTACTTCTTGTTCTTGTTTAAGGTATTGGATTGATGATATCGCCCCATCTTCCATCAAGGGTTTAACATTATCTAAAATACCTTGATTCATCTTTAAAGTATCTGACTGTGCTTCTCGGCGAATTTTGGCTTGTTCTAACTGACGCTGTAGCTGTTGAATTTCCATTTGTGCGGCTTCAACTCGTGCATCTAATTCTGCTTTATTTGAATCGATACGCTCTCTTTGCTCTACATTAAAATTACCGCTTGTGTTTCCATCTAATTGAGCGCGATAAAGTTGATTTTCTGCAATTAATCCAGCCCTACTTTTAGTTAAATCGACAATTTCGCTTTTGATTGGTAGCTCGGTAATATCATCTGTAGAATTACCTTTTAATTGTGAATTATAAAATTGATTTTCTCGTTTTAAAGAATTGCGGATTTTTTCTAAAGAATTTAATTGTGCTTTTGCTGTGGTAGGGTCTAAAGAAAGTAATTTATCTCCTTTTTTTACTGAATCTCCATCCTTAACAAAAATATCTTTAACTACTCCAGTGACGGGAACTTGTACCGATTTAACCGTACCAGTAGGTTCTAACTTACCTTGTGCCGATACAGCTTCTTCAATTTTGGCAAAATTAGCCCAGATAACGGTTCCAGCAGTAGCTGCCATCAGCACCCATAATATCGCATTCGTCCATTTCGACGATTGTTTTAATATTACGGATTGGTCGAATTTAGGGACATAGCGTGGTGCAGTATTAGGTGGAGGAGAGGAAGGGGGAAGGGGATTTGAGTTTGTATCAATATTCTGAATATTGTTTTGATTATTATTCATGGTTATAAAAAATATTTGTAATTTTTGTAAATAATTAGTGTTTTTTGTCTAAGGAAAAGTTATATAGTTTATGATAATTAAGATAATTTAGATTAAAAAGATACGTTAAATAAATGAATAAACAAACTGTAAATAATTCTCATGATTTAGAAGTATATAAAATGGCATTTGATGCAGCAATGAAAATATTTGAATTATCTAAAAACTTTCCTTTATCAGAAAGATTTGCTTTGAACGATTCAGGTATGGAAGAATCACCGAGCAATATTCCTTTATCCCAACAACTCCGCTGTTCTTCTCGTTGTGTATGTACCAATCTGGCTGGAGCATGGTATAAGCTCCTGGATGAAACAGCGTTTATTTCTAAGTTGAATGATTGTATGTCTTGGGTTGCTCAAACTCAAATATTATTAGAGTTTGCTGTGGAATGTAATTATTTAGATGCAGTAAAAGCAAAAGAAGTTGATGAAACATATAATTTAATAGAAGATACATTTATTTCCATGATTGATAACTCCGATGAATGGATAATTGCAAGCAATATTAATAATTAATTTTTCACCTCTCTAGTTACTTCCAACCGCTTCTTGCTGTTGATAAAGACAGTAATAACTACCTTTCATTTCTATCAACTCTGCATGACTTCCTTGTTCGATAACGGAACCCTGACTCATCATTAATATGGTGTCAGCATTGCGTATAGTTGCCAATCTATGAGTAATAAAAAATACGGTTCTGTTTTTAAACGCAACTGCTAAATTTAAACAAACCTGCCGCTCGGTGTCATAATCTAATGCACTGGTAGCTTCATCTAAGATCAGCAGCGGTGGATTTTGCAATACTGTTCTAGCAATGGCAATTCGCTGTCTTTGCCCCCCGGATAATGCAGAACCTCTTTCCCCTACGCGGGTTTCGTAGCCTTGGGGTAAGTTCATGATAAAGTCGTGAGCGCAGGCTATTTTGGCAGCTTCTACGACTTCTTCTGGTGTGGCATCTGGGGAGGTTAAAGCAATATTTTCTTGTACGGTGGTGTCAAATAGGAGAGTATCTTGTAGAACAAAGCCAATTTGACGACGCAGGGAATAAAGTTCAACTTTACTGATATCATAGCCATCAACTAAAATTCTTCCTTGTTGTGGATAGTAAAGTCGTGGTAATAATTTTGTTAAAGTACTTTTGCCAGCACCACTTTGTCCGACTACTCCGACAAAAGTACCCGGTGGAATATCTAAACTGATGTTGAGTAGTTGGGGATTGGGGGATTTGGCAAAACTAAAGGTGATATTATCGTACCTGACAGCACCTTGAATAGCTGGCATGGGAATGTTACTACGCCCAGCTATTTCTGTTTCTTGAGGATTATCTAAGATGTCTGCCAATCTTTCCAAGGATAAAGCAGTCTCTTGGAAATTTTGCCACAGTTGAATTAATCTCAGTAAAGGGCTGGTTGTATATCCAGCGATGATTCTAAAGGCAATTAATTGTCCTAAAGTTAGCTGTTGTTGCAGTACTAAATATGCTCCAACCCACAGCAATAATAAATTTGATAGCTTGTTGAGAAAGTTACTTAAAGAACCAGCAGTAGTAGAAGTTTGTACGGATTCAAAGCTAGAGCTAATATATCTACCATATCTCGATTGCCACTGCCATTTTGCATTTAATTCAATATTCTGGGCTTTAACAGTTTGAATACCACCAACAACTTCTACTAAATAAGATTGAGTTTCTGAATTCTTCTCTGCTTTAGTTCTGGTTTGTCCCCTAATGATTGGTGCGACAATAAAGGTTAATAGAGCAAATAACGGTATAGTTGATAATGCGACTATTGTTAGCAACCAACTATAAAAAATCATCACCGCGATGTAGATAACTGAGAAGACAGCATCTAAAACTACGGTGAGTGCGGTACCTGTAAGGAAAGAGCGAATATTTTCTAACTCATTGATTCTACTAGAAACTTCCCCTACCGGACGGCGTTCAAAGTAACGTAATGGTAATCTTAATAAATGTTCTATGACAACTGAACCCAAAGATAGATCGATTCGGTTGGTGGTATCTACAAATAAATTAGTCCGCAACCAGTACATGATTCCTTCTACGATAGCCATTACTATCAGCAGACTACCAAGTACGTTTAAAGTACTGATACTGTTTTGGACGATAACTTTATCAATAATTACTTGGGTGATAAGAGGGTTTGCTAATCCTAAAAGCTGTACGAAGAAAGAAGCAACAAATACGGTAATTAATGAATTTTTATATTTCTTAATTGCTGGTAGAAACCAACTCAAACCAAACCTTTTTTGCGGAGTTTCCGAAGTTTGCTGTAATAACAGTACCTGCCCTTCTTCCCCCCAGGTTTCTGCAAAGGTGGTAGGGTTGATATGACGGATACCTTGTTCTGGGATTGCGAGAATTAATTCTTTGCTGCTGGCTTTATAAAGAATTGCAAAACTGTCTTGCCAGGGAAGCATTACGGGGGTAGGTAGTTTGGCGATCGCCCCAGCAGGAACTTGAACTAATTGAGAGGAAAGCCCCGTCAATTCTGCTACCGCGCCGCATAGTTGAATAGAAATGCCACCAGTACGTTTATAGGAATTGCTTAAAGCACGTTTGAGTACATCTCGTTTCCACGGCATTTTCCAATGTAGGGAAAGCATTTGAAAGCAAGCTAAAGTAGCATCAACTGGTCCCCTACCGTGGATATAAGGATATTTGGTAAATTGTTCGTTTTCTGTGGGTTCTGGCGCTTCTGGGGTTGCAGGAGCAAAGGGTGCGTTATCCCAGATTGAAGTGAGGGGGAGGGAGGAGGAGTGAGAGGAGGAGGAGTGGGGGAGTGAAGGAGTGTAGGAGGGAGGGATGTTCTCCTCTGAGGAAATGTTTGTATTTGATATCTCCTTTGAGTTGCCGTGCAACTTAATATCACCTTCCCTCACTCTCTCACTCTCTCCCTCCCTCACTCCTCCTTGAGGTTTTTCCAAGCCAACCAAACGAAGTGAAGAATTAGCTTTTACTTCAACAAAAGATTCGTTTCCTGTTGAGGAGAAAAGGCGCGTACCAACATCACAATTAGAACCTTTACTGCTAACCAACCACATCAAAGTTGAATCTAACTGAGATAGTGGAGTTTTTCCTGGGGAAAGATTAATTATTTGAGATTGTGGTAAAGTATCGGTAGCTAATTGTTTCAAATTAGCCAATCCAACAGCACGTCTTTCTAATTCCGTACCCAACAATTCATATACTTCAATTAAACTGGGTTGATTGTAGAAGTATTCTGTAAACTCCTGATTATTTTGTGATTCTAATAGTTGAATAAAATCGCTTTTTAATATAGAAATACAATTAGTTTCGATTGTAGCAATAACGGTTTCGCAAGGTACACCACGCACCATAGAAGTCCAACCAATAATTTCTCCAGGTTTAAACAGTTTCAGCGTTTCTGGAACTTTAGCACTTTTTGAATATCCCAATAATCTTGCTTGCCCTTCATATATAATTACTACTTTATCGGGCATTGTTTCTCGCACGAAAATTGTTTGCCCCATTCTGTAGCGTAGGGGTTGTATTTTCTGTGCAATGTTTTCCAGTTTTTGCGATGGTAACTGGTTAAATGGGTAGATGCTAGCTAAAAAATCCTGTAACGAAGAAATAGTATTCATTATTGAGAAATGGCAGTCTGTATTTCTGAATTTGGTGAAAATGTGAGATTAGGAAAATTATGAGTTTGTCCGTGGTTATTCTCAGAAAAATCTCTCAACTTTATCGAACTATCATCTTCGTTTTCAGAACATATTGAAACTGGTGAATGTTTCATTTCTTCAGCAATCCAGGTTTCAAACATACGATCGAGAAGATGCTGTCGCATGGTTTCATCTAATTGAGCTTTTATAATCTTCTCCAACCGTAAAATTACAAACCATTCTCCCAACTTTGTAGGTGCTAATAATTCCCCTGGAGCCGATGTAGAAAGCATAGACGCTATGGTAGGATGGGGCATACTCAACTCTACTGGCCCAATTAATCCACCAGTTTGCGCTTCTTGCCCTTCTGAATATTCTCTGGCGCTATCGGTAAAGCTGGCTTCTCCTGCCTGTATACGAAAAAATAATTCTTGAGCTACTTCCATCTCAATAACGCGGATTAGCGAATATACTACTTTATCGAATTGAGATTTGTTTGCTAAAAAATAGGATTCTACCCGACTTCCCCAAGTAGCTTGTTTTAATTTCTCTATCCGTAATTCCCTGGTAGCTAATTCTTCTAATTGCTCCAAACTCATACCGTAATACTGAATAAAGCCAATACGCGCTTCTTCTGACTCTATCTGGTTTTTACGGTAAAAATCAGTTGTTGCGATCGCCGTTTCTTCGTCGGTTAATTTAATACCAGCAATACCTTGGTTAATTATCAGAATCCGACCTAATACAGGTAACATTTGATTACCAGCCAATAGGTGTGGTAATTCGGTGGTAGAAATTGTCCGATTGCCGAATTTGAGTAGCTGAGCCATAGAAAGCGGAATTATACGGGTAGATTGTGTTCTTACGATAAAGAATCAATAGTTTCTACCGCATCATGGCTTTCTTAAATTAGCGATGGCAACCATAGCTATACGCAATTAGGTAAGCAATAATTTATATAAATTAAGTAAAATTACTAATGTATGTGAAGCATTGTATTAGCGAAAACATAAATTAAAGTTATACAATTATCGCTAATTTATGCATCCCAGTATTTCCATTATCATCACAGTATACAATCGCTCACATTATCTTGGAACTGCTATAGAAAGCGTTCTTAACCAAACTCATCACGATTTTGAGCTAATTATTTGGGACGATGCAAGTACTGATAACTCTCTAGACATTGCTTATCAGTATGCACAAAAAGATAAACGTATTCGAGTAATTGCTGCTAAAAAAAATACAGGGTTTCCCACCGCTATTAAAACCGCAGTTGAAGCTACTACAGGAGATTATATTGGTTGGGTAGATAGTGACGATATGCTTGCTTCTTCAGCGATTGAAGAAACAAGTTTGATTCTCAATAATCATCCTCAAGTAGGACTTGTTTACACCGACTATGAATTGATGAATTCACAAGGAAAATTGCGCGGATTAGGAAACCGTTGTAGGATACCTTACTCCAAAGAAGGTTTATTGGTAGATTTAATGACCTTTCATTTTCGGTTGATTCGTCGTAGCGTTTATGATGCGGTTGGTGGTGTAGACGATAGCTTTGAATCTGGTGAAGATTACGATTTATGTTTGAAGTTATCTGAAGTCACTGAAGTTTACCATATCGCTAAACCTCTTTATTATTATCGCCGTCATGATAGCAACGTTAGCAACGATAATTTGAAAAATATTTATTGGTCACAAAAAGCAATCAACGACGCACTAAAACGAAGGGGATTAGACTCTAATTACGAACTTGATACTCATCTTACTGCTTTTTTTAGTATTAAACCTAAGTTAAAAAAAAAGACCATTATAAATAATCAACTTCAAACAGAGTTATTAAATACAGCAACTCAGAAACCAATTTTAGATGAAAAAAATTCACCGAAGGTTTCTATTATTATTCCCTGCTATAACCCAGGTATGATGCTAGAACGCTGCTTGAATTCGTGTTTTGAGCAAACTTATCCTAATATAGAAATTATCATTGTTGATAACAATTCAACTGACGGCTCAATCGAAGTCGCTCGTCAACTAGCTGCTAATAGTTCTTATCGTGTCATCTTTACAAGCTGTCATAATCAAGGACAAAATAATGCTTTCAATCACGGGTTTACTTTAGCAAAAGGTGATTACATCCAATGGTTGGATGCTGATGATGAATTGATGCCTGATAAAATCGAATTACAAGTAAAAGCATTAGAACAGAACCCTGACTTTGATATTGCTTATGGAGATTGGGAATATTGTTTTTATAAGAGTCTTGTTAAAAAAGGGGATAATCCACAACATATAATTCCTCAACCAAAATGTGAATATCGATTCGGTTTTACCTCTCGACAATACGAAGACTATTTGCTACAATCCTTATCTCACAATTGGCAACCTCCTCTTTCGTACTTGCTACGTCGCGCCAGTGCAGTTAAATTACAAGAATTACTTGCCTGGAATCCACAAACTTTCCTTGCCACAGACCGAGAATACTATACTATTGCAGCTATTATTGGTATGCGTTTTCTCTACGTTCCGAATGCTTTGGTACGTTATAACTTTTGGTCGCCCATCCAAAATAGCCGTAAAACTTCTGACAAAGGGCGTTCTGAATGTTATAAAAAAATGCATCTGCGCTTCCAGGAAATTGCTGCACAACAACCAGCAGAAAGAATTACTAAGCAACATTGGTCATTGCTCAAACAAAATTGGGATTTATGGAAACTCGCACCAGTCACACTGATACAAAAAGCGGATAATATTTTTCTAATTAATAATCTCACTCAGTTTGGAATAACTATAACTCTTTCTGAAGCAAAGATTATTAGCGCGTTAAATAAAATAAATACGGCTTGTACTTTGGAAAATTATGCAAGTTGGGTTGTACATTTAATGGCACAACGAATTGTACTTTTACCCCTGATTGATAGTTATGACAAACTGGTAGAAGAATTATCGAGATGGGTAGGAATAAAATATTCTCCTTTGCATGATAAATCATCTTGGAAATACCCATCTCAACCAGAAAATAATAAAGAACAATTTAAAAAGCTAATTAATACGATACCTTGGTTTGCTCCACTTTTTGAACAGCAAAGATTAGCAGTTTTTTATGCTTTAGATAAATTACGTAATGCTCGAATGCTTGTTAAAGATACGCAATTAGAATCTACTTTCAGTATATTAAGTGTTTGATTATGATTTGATTTTCTTTTTGAGATAATAATGACCAACAATTTCTACTTCAATTTCATATTCAGATGACATTTTACGACGTTCCAATGCTTTTGCGATTGCTTGTTGGGAATTATAAATTAATTCTACGCGCTTCTGAGATGATATACAGCCTGGATGATGACGGTAGTAATATAATGGACGTTGGAGATGATTTATTTGTGTGATTTCTGATAATCTTAAGCATAGATCGTAATCTTGGACAAATCCAGATTCTGAATCAATTCCACCTGCTTGTAAGAATACTTCTTTACGCATCAACCGAAAATGGAAAGTCATAAAATCAACCAGCAATCTATCTTTGGAATAAGGAATTTGGCAGCGCTTTCCTTTACCTAAAACTTTATTGTTTTCATTTATGACTAAGTAATCGGTATACACCATTCCACAAATGGGATTGTTATCTAAAACTATTGCGGTTTCTTCTAATGCTGTTGGTGCTAAAATATCATCGCTATCTACCCAGCCCACATAAGTTCCAGTAGTAGTTGAAAATGCACCTTTTAATGCAAGAGTTGGTCCAGTGTGTTGTGCTGCAATTACTTTTATTCGCTTATCTTCTTGTGCATAATGGTTAGCAATATTTAACGAACTGTCAGTTGAACCATCATCCCAAATAATTAATTCAAAATCCTTTCTAGTTTGATTAAGGACGCTTTCAATTGTGGTGCTAAGATAACTTTCTCGGTTGTAAACAGGGATGACAATTGAAATGGTAGGAGTCATGAGAAAGTAAGGGGTTGAAGAAAAATTTAAATAAGAAAAGTTTCAGTTAATTTACATAAAAGAATCATTTAAACATTTATATTATTTGTATTGCTTTAAAAAGACAATTAGCAACTATACAGCTTATAGTTTGAATAAAAAAAATATCGTTTATTTCTTGCTTATTTTGATTATTTGTCTTCTTTAGTAATAGCAAATTTAATTTTTATGTACGCATAATGGCTTATTCGTTGCTATAAAACAATGATAAGTACACGTAAATCTATGGACGTATCTAATTTATTTTAGGTAAAAAAACTGATGAACAGATAAAACATGAATGGGTTCAAGGGTTCTAGAATAGAACCCTTGTTTTAGACTTACTTTACGCCCTATTCCCCATCAAGTAAAACCTGAAAATCAAGATACTTAAAGGTAAATTTAGTGCTTTCATCCCCAGCCATCAACCGTAAAGCATCAAAATCTTCATCGCTATTAAAGTTTATCTCCCCACTTCTTGTATCAAGGTTAAACAATTTTTCATCAACTACCGTATCTCCCCTCATCGCTACCACCTTAACAACCCCACCATTACTACCATTCGTTTGAACCCTATCCAAGCCCAGAATAGCCCCGCGAGCAGTGCTGTAATTATCGTTAGCTAAAATCTTCAACTGTAAAGCTTCATCCCCATCAATCCGCTTTCTGCTACCAGAATTACCATCATCCCCATCAGCTATACCTATTCCTTCTCCTTGATCAACTCTAGTATTGTCAATCTTCTTCCACTTACCGTCTTCTGAATCAATAGCGGTAATTTCAATCCGTTCAAACACATTATCTAAAGCTTGATTTTGCTTCGCTTTAATTTGATTAACTAAAACATTGTTTTCATAGACTGTTGCTTTTCTATGCTTATCTAAAACAAACTTCAAGCTCGCGGTGGTAGGTTGAGCGGTATGTACGGTTTCAAATTCAGCGGAGCGGAAGGTGAATTTTGTATCGTCATCCGCTGCTTGTAATTGCAATTTATCAAAAGCTTGATTGCTTAAGAAATAAAGTTCTTCGGTTTCCGAGCCGATAGTGTAGGTTTTACTTCCTACAATCACTCCGTTTCTATAAGCGACGATTTTAACTTTACCACCGTCGGTATTGTTAGCGATGGATTGAATTCTATCTACTTTGACAACTGCTGATAAAGCACTATTGTAATTATCATTGGCTTGAATTTCTAACTGTAAAATTTCATCGCGATCGATCCGTTTCTTCCGTGATGTATTACCGTCTTCTCCGTCAGTAATACCGATTCCTTCCCCGTTATCGTGGAAAGTTCTATCTATTAACGGTTTAACGTTATCTTCGCTATCAATTGCAGTTACTTTAATTCTTTCAAAAGCATCAGCAACTGGTTGATTTTGACTGCCGCGAATTTGTTCGACTACCGTACCGTTTTCTTCAACTTTGAGCGTCATCAATCTTTGAGAGAATTTTAGGTAAGTAGGAGCGGTATTATTGGTTTTAACTGCATCAAATTCCGCTGCTCTTAAGGTAAATTCGGTATTGTCATCACCAGCCATTAAATGCAAGCGATCGAATATTGTATCGTTGGTAAACGTAATAGTTTGTTTTTTATCGGTTAATTCGTAAACTTGTTCTCCAACAACCGTCGCACCTTGTAAAGCGATAATTTTAACCTTACCACCGATGGTTTTATCAAAACCTTGAACCCTATCTACGGTGACGTAAGCAGTTTTGGCGCTATCGTATTTATCGGTAGAATTAATTCTTATCTGTAAAACTTCATCACCGTCAATACGTTTCTTCCGCTTACTATTCCAATCTTCTCCATCAGTAATACCAATTCCTTCTCCATTGTCGTGGAAGGTTACGTCATCTAAAACGTTGGGTAAATCATCGCTGTTGAGAGCTACAATTTGCATTCTTTCAAATGCTAAAGGTTTAACTACTTTGTTTTGATTACCTCTAACGTCTTCTACTAATTGTGAATCTTCGTAAACTCTCAAGCTGAGTTTTTCCTGTTGGAATTTAAGTTTGGTGATTTCTAGTACATTTAGCTGGAGTGTATCGGTTGTAGAAGCTCCGTCATTGTCAGTAACGGTTAATGTCACCGTGTAATTTCCAGGATTTGCGTAAATATGAGTCGGATTGAGGTAATCTGCTGCTTCACCTTCAATAACCGTACCATCACCAAAGTCCCATTTAATAGAGTGGGTATCTAAGATGCCGGAGTCGTTGAAGCTGCCGTTAAAGGTGATACTTTCCCCTTCTATGATTGTTCGTGAAATTCCTGCATTTACTATGGGAGCAAGGTTATTAACGGTTAATGTTTGAGTTTGTGTTGTGGATGCTCCGTCGTCATCTGTAACTGTCAAGGTGACGGTGTAATCTCCGTTATCTAAATATTTGTGGCTGACGTTATCACCTTGAATTGGAGTGCTACCGTCACCAAAGTCCCATGTGTACGTAAGTTTATCATTGCCGGGGTCATTGGCGATCGCCTTAAACGTGGCGATATCTCCTTCATTTATATTGGTATCCCCAGTAATTTCTGTAATCGTGGGAGCGACGTTGTTAACGGTAACTGTAATGGTTTCCGTCGCAATTCCACCGTCACCGTCTTCTACCGTTAGAGTAACTGTGTAAATTCCATCGTCGGTAAAGATATGACTGACGTTTTCTCCAGTCTTCGGAGTGCTACCGTCACCAAAGTTCCAACTATACGTTAATTTATCATCTCCTGGATCGGTGACTGTTGCTGTGTAGTTAGCAGTGTCTCCTTCGTTAATTACGGTATCCCCGGTGATTTCTGTAATTGTGGGAGCAACGTTATCAACTTGTACGGTTAATGTTTGTTGTGTGGAAGCTCCGTTTGTATCTTCTACGGTGACGGTTACGGTGTAGGTTCCGTTATCTACAAACTTATGATTGACAATCTTGCCAACTTGTGATTCTGCACCATCGCCGAAGTTCCATGTATACGTAAGATTATCATTTCCTGCATCGGTTGCGTTGGCGCTGAATGTTGCGGTATCCCCTTCGTTAATGTTGGTATCTCCAGTTAGTTCGGTAATTGTCGGTGCTGCGTTATTTACCGTAACGGTGAGTATATCTTGAGTCGCCGCACCATCCGAATCGGTAATCGTTAAGGTAACGTTGTAAGTTCCAGGAGTTGCGTAGGTATGAGTTGGTTCTAAAATACCAGTTGCAACGAATGAGTCACCGAAATCCCACTCAATGGTATGAGTATCTAGTATTCCGGGGTCGGTAAAGCTGCCGTCGAAGTTAACTGTGGTTCCTTGTAAGGTGATTTGATTATCGAGCGCTTCCACAACTGGGGAAACATTATCAACATTTACAGTAAGGGTTTGTTGGGTACTTCCTCCTTGGTTGGTTACGGTTAAGGTAACTGTGTAGGTTCCGTTGTCGGCAAATTGATGATTAACGGTTTCACCTTCCACAGTTGTGGAACCATCTCCGAAATCCCAGGTGTAAGTTAAGGTATCATCACCGTGGCTGGTTGCTGTGGCATTGAAGTTGGCAATCGCCCCTTCTTCTAAATTAGTATCGCCGGTAATTTCCGTAATCGTTGGTGCTGCATTATTAACTTGAATTTGTAAAGTATCGCTGCTGCTACCCCCATCTTTATCGGTAACACTCAGCGTTGCAGTGTAGGTTCCAGGATTTGTGTAGGTATAATTTGGATTCAATTCATTTTCTACAACAGTTCCGTCTCCAAATTCCCATCTAATTGTATGCGTATCTAATATTCCGGGGTCGGTATAGTTGCCGTTGAAGGTGATTGCTTGAAAATCTATGGTTGTTTGGTCTTCTCCTGCTGTGACGGTGGGAGCAATATTGTTGACATTTAAGGTCAGCGTTTCTACTGTTGATGCTCCGTTGCTGTCGGTGACGGTAAGGGTTGCGGTGTAGGTTCCATTATCTAGGAAGGTATGGGTGACGCTTTGTCCGTTTAAGGTAGGAGTGTTGTCTCCGAAGTTCCAGCTATAAGTAATTTCTTCTTCATCAATTGCATTTGCGCTGAATGTGGCTGCTATTCCTTCTGATAGGTTGGGTTCTACGATAATTTCCCTGATGCTGGGAGCGCTGTTGTTTATCGTAATATTTACCGTTGCGGTGTTGGATGTGTTGTTGTCGTTGTCTTTGACAGTATAGGTAAAGGTATCGACTGTTGCATTACCGCTTGGAGTATACGTAATTGTTCCGTCGTCGTTGATTGTAATATTGCCGTTGACTGGTGCGGATTCTATTTGTATTGTGCTGGGGTTGATTGTTCCGTCTGCGTCGGTGTCGTTGTCTAAAACGTTGATTGTGACGGGTTTTCCTTGATTGGTGGTGGCGGTGTCGTTGTTGGCTGTAGGGATTAGTATGTCGTCTGTGAGAATGCGGACGTTATCTATTACTACTCTACTTTCTTTATCGCCGAAGCCGAGGAGGTCGAAGTATAATGTGGCTTCTGTATTAGCGTTAATGTGGCTGATATCTATGGTGACGGTGCGGGTGACGTTAAGGTCAATTTGATTACCGCTGGAAGTAGTTCCGGATATGTTGACTTTATTGCTAAAGTATGCATCGCCGTCATGTTGGATGTTGAGTAGTGCGTCGGTATGCGTTAATCCGGCTGCGGTTCCTGCTAGGGATAAGTTTTGGTTGTTTAGGAGGGCGACTTCAAATGCATCTCCGGGAGCGAGGTTACTGGTGTCTAGGTCGGATTCTAGGATTGTGAATTGGAGGTATTTGGCTTCTTCTGGGATGATGAAGTTTTGGGTGAAGCTGCTGTTTAGGCGGGATTCTTCGGTTAGGACTGCTTGTCCTTGGATGATGTTGGCTGCTCCACGGGTTGACCAGTTTTCTGGGGTGTCGAAGGTGCCGTTGTTGATTCCAATTAGTGGGTCGGATGTGAGTGGTGCGGTTAATTGTGCTAGTGTTGGGTCGCTTTCTCCTGAGCGTAGCAGGTTGAGTATTTGTAAGTTTAGTAATGATGGCAGCTTCCGCACTCCTGGTCTTAATGTTGTGTTCATTAAGTCGTAGGGATGCGCTTCTGAGTCGAGGTGGCTACCGTCGGGGCTGAGAGTGGCGGTGAAGTTGTCTGCTACGAAGGTTTTCTTGCCGTTAATGGTTTGGATGTGACGGTCGAATTCGTTGTATCCGGAGATGAAGCCTGCTAGGTGTCCGAGTTCGTGGAGAATTGTTGTTAGGAGGTCGTATTTTCCGTGGGCTTCTGAATCGGCTGTTGCTAGGAGTGCTGTGTCGGTTAGGGTGTGCGAAAATTCGCTGTGGTCTAAGGGGGTGGTGTCGATGAACCAGCCGAGTTCGTTTGCGTTGTGGTCGATGAGGATTTTTCCTCCGTTGGGGATTCCTTGGTCGGTGAATTCTGTGACTTGGGCTTCTGCTAGTTGTCCGGTGGGGAGGTCGGTTATTTCTAGGGTTAGGTTAAGTGGGTTATCTTGTAGTGTGTTGGTTGATGTGGGAACTGAATTATGGATGGTAAAGAATTGCACCAAAGGTATGCTGATGGGGAGCGTGACTTTAGTGGGGTTGATTTGAGAGAAGCTCGTATTCGAGGTAAGCGTGGTAGTGACCCAATCTTGAAGGATGCTATTTTCAAAGGTGCTAACTTGAGCGGAATTATCAGCTATCACATTGACTTCAGTGGAGCCGATCTGAGTAATGCCTGCCTGGAAGGAACTGATATCGAGTACGCTAATTTGAGAGGTGCCAACCTGGGTGGAGCTAATTTGAGGAGTGCCAGTTTGGCTGAAACCGACTTGAGTAGTGCCGACTTGAGAAATGCCGACTTGACCAGTGCTAATATCAGTAACGCTAACCTGACTGATGCCAACTTGTTGGGAGCTAATTTGAGTGGAATCATCCAAGAAGGAACCCTTTTCTGTAATACCACTATGCCAGACGGGAGTATTTACAACGACCCCACTAGGGTTATTGAAGCTTCCGAACTGCTTCGGCGTTATGCTGCTGGGGAGAGAATATTCGATAAAGTCATCTTGAATCGCATCGATTTGAGTAGTGCCCATATGCCAGGTATCAGCTTGGAAGAGGCTATCTTGAGTAATGCCAATTTGAGCCGCATCAATCTGGAAGATGCCAACTTGGCTAGGGTTAACTTCAAAAGTGCTAATTTGACTGGTGCTAATTTGATTTGTGCTAATTTGTTGGGTGCCGACTTTACTGATGCTGATTTGCGGAATGCCGATTTGAGTGGTGCTGATATGACCAGCGTTAATTTGAGTGGTGCTAATTTGACTGGTATGAAGTGGGAAGGTGCTTTGCTCGATGGAGTCAAATTGTGGAATACCACTATGCCAACTGGTAAGCTGATTTCTGGAGTTAAATATATTGATTGAATCATTCGTAATTGCCTTGTCTGCTAAAAGTGGAGCAGAAACATTTTCACCTTTTAGTTGGCTACGAAGATTTTCATCTCTAATATTCGTAAGAAAATTAAATGTCAAGTTATTACCTGATTGCTCTCCATTTAGAATTCTTTCGAGTTGTGAAAGTTGAACTCTCCAAGTTTCTGGATTTCTCCATTGCTCGGCATTAATTATAGATTGTCTGCTAAAGCCAAGGTCATTCAAAGGATGAGCAATTTCTGTCCACGTTTCATTTGGTCTAAATGGTTCCGGTACATTCGGTGTAATATATGTTTCTACACTTGCGTTGTTAGTTGTTACATCTGCAACGTCTAAACCTGGCTGGTCAAGGATTAAAATAGTTTTCCATGTCCATTCAGGAGTGTTAATTCCTCTATTATGAAGCGTTGAATAGTCAGCATCTCTATTTCCCCAGTTGAAAACACTGCTGACAGCTTCACGTTCTTGATTGTCTACACCCTGCTCAAATTTTTGACCATAACCACCAGCGTAAATATAAAGTTCTTTTCCTTGTTCTGAGACTAAATTTGTCACCCGGTTTTCAATATTGTTCCACGCGGATGCTCCAGAGTTACCGCTTTGTGGATTTTCATCGTTGTCATCGTCTTCTTCTGGAGTCGGTTCGTTTTGACCTGGGAAGAAGCGATTGTTATCTACTGCTTGTGGAAGCACATTTGTTGTAATAAAAGTAGCCATATTATCCTTCCTAGACCTTTTTCTATCTCTAGAAGGAATCATATGTCCTTTGTCATATCCTAAACTTCGTTTTGCTGCGTTATTATAGTTTTCTTGTTCTACTTGAGCAAATCCTGATGGTAACTGTGGATCTGGTTTAAACGTTGTTGAACGTGGAACATCTCCTAACCATGACTGATTCAATTGCCAGCCTACCCAATTTGGATTTAAAGTTTCCTTGTTATAAGAAACTGTGTACTGTGGTTTTTCAAGTAACAAGTTTGTTAAATAATTATCACTCCTTAGCTCGGATTTATTATCATTATTAAATGCCCTATCGAATCTTGCTTCAGTTGGGTTTCCAAACTTGAGATGTTCGCTTTGGTAAAATACATCATCTAAGTAAATAGTTGCACCATTATATTCAAATTTTAGCAATACTACTTTGTTGCGATATTTTTCATCTATATCCGCAGTAAATGTTTCAAATCCATCTTCTCCGTAACCAATTTGATTTAAGTCTGCCTCATATGCTGCTGGCGTACCTTTTGCTATATTTGTAGATATATCCTTTATCAAATCAAATTTATCTTTTCCTAATTCTTTGATAAAGACTTTAAGTTTATTACCAGCGCTTGTTGTTGGAGCATGAATATTAAACCGTAATTCTCCCCATTCAGGAACAACAAAAGGATTATGAATGATACGACTCGTTCCACCAGAACCCATCGCTAATGCATAGTTGGAGTCGAGTTGGGTTTCTCCTACTAATTCTCCATGTCTTCCCAATGTGTCAATACGACTCCATTCTACTAGGTGATTTTGTCCGGAGTCATTTCTATTATCCCTGTCATCTGGTGAAAAAGACCAACCTGGAATAAGTTGTAAATTATTCTTATAATCAATTGCATCGAAGTTTCCATTAAATAAAGTAGGTACTGCATAATCTCCTCTCATTCTAGAAAGACTCGTATTATCTTCCCAAACCTCGGTGCGTGCTTGTTGTTTTCTGCCAGTATTATTTTTTGGACGAAGATTAGTTTGATTGCCACTACCTAGCACTGAATGGAACCAACCCGTACCAATACCTTCCCAGGGTGCATTCTCTTCGCCATGCCTAAAACTAGCATTGTTATGGTCGGGGGTATACCATGTTGTAGGATTTGAATTTTCAAAGTTTGCTTCAATATCACCCAATCTACGATAAATTGGCTCTATTTGAGGTTGTTCATTTTTACTAGGTTCAGCAAGTTTGTAAAAATACTCATCGCTGTTAACATTTACTGTACCGGCATACCAGGCTAAAGAACGAAGATGATTGTTTTCATCAGAATTAGTAAAATTAGCTCGGTCAGAAGGACTTAGAGATTTATTGAAATCTGCTTGAGAAAGTCTACTTCCTGATGGTATCTCTGAAGAATTAGAATTTATATTTTGATAATAGTTGTCTGCATAAGTAACGTTATTCCATATTTTTAATTTTGGGTCATGAATGATTTTATTTTCAGTTTGAAAATTTGTTTCTCTATTGGGGTTAAATGCATCAATAGTGGTCATTTGAAGGTCTGGTTTATTCCCACTTGTTCCTCCATCATAAGCATTGGGGAAATAAGTTCCTATACGTTGAATAATTTCACTATTGATAGTTGCACCTTGACTGAAGCCAATAAAATGTAGCGGAGATTTAAATATAGAATTATCTTGGTTCAATCGCACTAATGAAGCAAATAGAGTATCTGCTGCTGCTTCTGCAAAACCAGCATTTTGGTAAGAATTGGGTTTATTTTTTATTGTTTGTGTATTTCTTTCAACAGGGAAATCAGTTACTAAAACCAAAGCTTTACCCTTAGCACCTTTAGGGATATTGTATTCTTTAGTAACAGTATTCTTAGATTGTTTTTCCCAATACCAATCAGCTTTCTGAGAATCATAATGTAATACTAGACCTCTATCGCTATCGTTTCTGGTAACGCTGCTAGCTATACTAAATAATTCATCATCTTTAATTAAAAAGTCAATTTCTGCTTCCGCTTGTTTCTCAAAACCACGATTCAAGATAGTAATACTACTGAATGGTTTAGATAAATCATTCTCATCTGCTTTTGGCAATGGAGTTTCAAATTGTCCATTTGTTATTTCATATGGTGTTGTACTTTCACCAACTGCTCTAACAGCCCAATAATAAGTTTGACCAGCAGTTAAAGTAAGTTCGGAAGGAAGTTTGAAACTATCTTTTCTACCACGAATACTACCTCCTTTCCAAGTCCAAATACCATCACCATTCCAAACAGAGGGTCCTTTAATCCACTTAGCAGTCAGAATACGATTGGGATTATAGTCTTTGTTTGGATTTTGCGATCGCAAATCAGTTATTTCTGTCCAAGTGTCATCTGGTAATAATCCTTGTTCTTCTGGGAAAACACTGACATAAAGGTTAACTTCTTTAATTTCTTCTTTCTTCTCTGGAATAGCGCAAACATCACCATCCTTATGTTTCTCTCCTTCAAAATTCCATGTAAATGTAGGTCTAAGAGTATCTTCCTCACTTACTCCAATCGGATTAACCAAATTTAGTAAAGGTCTAGTAGATGCAACATCCATCCCATAGGAAACTCCAGTAAACAAAGAGCTTGGACCATCACCGTCGAATAAATTTGCAGCAACACCAACTTTACTATTAAGCTCATCGAGCGGCTTTGAATTTAACTCGTTAACATTTTTGTCTCTAACAGTTGCAATCATCTCCTCAACATCAAAGACAAAGGTATTGTTAACACCAGGATATGTAGCGTACAGATATTTATTATCACTGGTAATAGATATATCAGTGGTTAACCCCATTGGAACCTGACGAGTAGCCCCAGCTAACTGCGGATTTTCTCCTAATGGGTCTTTAATAATACCAATATTACTGGCAAATCCGGAACCATCAATACTAGGAATACCTGCGCCGAACATTCTACCGTTTCGACCTGCAACAAAGGCATATTCTTCACTAGTTTCGGAATCACGCATCATGGTAACAGCGACTGCTTCGTTGACATCAAAGCTGTCGTAAATGCTACCTAAGTTTAACTTAGTAAAACTTGTTTTCGCTGCAAACTGGTTAGGGTCACTACTTGTAATTGTTAAAACACCAAATCCTTCAGCATCCCTTGTCCGATTAGTGAAAATCATTTTGTCATCATAAGGAGTAGCAGAAATACCTTCTATCCCAGATTTAGTTTCAATGAAACCAATCTTGTCATGCCATTTATTAGAAGACGGTAGTGTTGGCTTTTTAGGTG
Source organism: Rivularia sp. UHCC 0363 (assembly GCF_034931125.1). Lineage (NCBI taxonomy): Bacteria > Bacillati > Cyanobacteriota > Cyanophyceae > Nostocales > Rivulariaceae > Rivularia > Rivularia sp. UHCC 0363. The sequence continues at coordinate 31,438 of NZ_JAYGHM010000041.1, forward strand.
CGTCTGAGGGGTTAATGTTAATTACCGCAATTCCACCCTTGCCACTATTCTTACCAACGGAAACAGTAGCGTATAGCTTAGTACCATCACTGTTGATTTCTATTTGACGTATACCATTTGGTGCATCGTCAATTTTGATGGTATCAATATGTTTATTGTGATTAACTGAATTGGGGTTAATATCTAGAACAAAAATCTGTCCGCTGTTGCGGTCGGCAATATATGCGTATTTATTATTAGGATGAACAACGATATCAGTTGGTCTAGCACCAGATGCATTGCGTAATTTAATGCCGTTAACCCCATCTTTATCGGGATTCATATCTAATGCTCGTCTGCCTACTACATCTATTACTGAGACTTCAGCAGAATTTGTTAGCGGTATGTAAGCAAGACTTGCATCGCTGGTAGTACCCACATATCTTGGTATATCTCGCTTATTGGGGTCTCCAATAGGAATAACAGCTTCCAGAAGATTTTCAACACCGTCTTCTTGGACTATTTGTTCCGGATGTAGTGCTTGAACTAACCGAACTACATCACTTAAAGGATTTACGACAATAGCTGTTTCAATACATTGCGGGATAGGAAATGGTACTCTATACGGCTCGTCATATGGAATCGGTAAAGGATCTCGTTTGGGTTTTTGTTTTTCTTCTTGTAAGGGGATAGGTTTCCGTTTTAGATAAATTTGTACGTCTTCATCATGTGGTACGGTGTCAGGTAGACGGAATCGAAGAGATGTGTCGGGTACTTCGATAATAATGTCGTCGAGCGTATAGCTTTCGATTCCATACCGTACATCAATTAATAAATCATTAGAATCAGTTCCAAAATTACGACCATCTACACTTATAAACGCTCCTTCTCCGTCAAAATCTAATGCAACTTTTTCTACTACTAACGCATTATCATTTATTACTGAAGGAGATGGTACTTCAATTACAGTAGTAGGAGTTGTTCTTGATGTAATTTGACCAAGGTTGAGTTGGACACCAGTAGAGGTGGTGTAAGGCAATCCTACTGTAGGAACGCTTCTTACTTCTAATGAAGCCTTTATCTTGTTAAATATTGTGGCCCCAACATATAATCCACCAATTACTGCCGCTCCGAACATAACGCCACCAATCAACGGATGGGCAAACGCCAATGTTGTTAATCCGACAGCGGCTTTTACTGCTATGGGCGCAACAACGTAATTAAATGTTGGAACGGCGATCGCAATAGTGCCTGCTACTTTGGCACCTTGCCAGGGTGGAGAAGAAGTGCGAATCATCCCATCTTCGCCAACAATTCCCGATTCTTCTACCAGCCAGGTAGATTGCAAAGCACCAGTTTCATCCGGGAATTCAGTTTGCCGCATAAAGAAGACTTCTTTACCTACTTCCAAACCGTAAATATTTGGAACTGCTATTTGTGCGGCTACATCTAATGGATTTTCACCAACATTTAATTCAATCGCTCCTGCAAAGGTAAAATTATCATCTGGAAATTCAAGTGTTAAATCATCCTTTGTAATCTGCCTAATACTAACAGATGTATCTTCCTGCAACGCCCCAGGTGCTATCATCACCATCGAACCATCAGCAGCCTGCACCGCACCACCTTCAGTTCCCAAGTTGGCTTCATTCAAGTGCGGAAGCTCCACTCGTACCGGAAGCACATACTCCGCAGCCCCATGAAATACAGTTACATTAGCAACCCCTTCATCAAGCGCAGTAATTAACCCATCTTCAGTTACTTGCAATACATCCGAATTACTAGCAAAGTAGCGAGTTCCCGTAGAAGCATTTCTTAAGTCGGGAGAATCAATTTCACCTTCAATACCAACCAGAATTTGACGTTCTACCCCTTCTACCAGCGTTACCGCTCCTGGGTATACATCTAATCCCTGTGATTCTGCCAATGCTACGTAAAACTCAGCTTCATTAGTAGGAACACCTAAATCCCCAACCCTAACCGCAGTCACCGCTTGAATCCCATTCTTCTCAACTTTTACAATCTCTACCCCATCGCTCAGCCCACTAAGCACTCCATACTGATTAATATCTGCAACCAACCCATTTCCAGAACCAAACGTCAAATAAGAAGCAGGTAAAATAACATCATCTTGATCCTTAAAATCACCAACCACCACCAGTTCAGTACTTTCCCCTTTATCCAACCGTGGACTACGATTAACAATATCCAAATTAATCAAAGGAGCATTACTTACATCAACCCTTATAGTCACCGGAGCAGCAGCACTAAATCCATCATCCGCAATCAAATCAAAGCTTGCTTCATCACCGCTATACCCATCCCCTGGCGTAAATATTACCGACTTCCCATCAGGAGTAAAGCTGACAATTCCATTAGAAGAATCAGCAAGACGGAAGTAAATTGGGTCGCCTTCTGGGTCGGTAGCTAATTTATCTAGCTCAATAAACGCTTGTAAATCAGTGTGAGTAAGAACAGTAGTAGGATTAACTATCGGTGCCCTATTAGCAGCAAAGCCATAATTGCTACCCAAGATTTGCATATCAGCAGCATTTACCACACCATCACGGTTGAAATCGTAGCGAATATTATTACTATTATTAGCGATCGCCATTGCCAACTCCGCACTATCATCACCATCAACAGCACCATTTCCATCCAAATCACCAGCAATTTTAAGAGTGAGGGAGTGAGAGAGGGAGGGAGTGAGGGAAATTAAATTCAACCCAGGATTATCTATTGCAAATAGTGCATAGTTACCATCAGTTGCAACTAGGGTTGATCCTGCAATACTCGGCAATCCACCACCAGTAACTTCCGCGCTTACCAAAACTATCCCCGTGGCGGTGGATTCAATTTCACCTTCTCTCAAACCAAAGGTATATTGTTCAATTTCCCCAGTTGAATTACCATTTACCGTATAACCATTCCACTGAACAACACCACCCAAATCGCGTTGTATGTCGGTGATTTGAGGAGTTTCACCGTATGTAATGGATTCCCCAGCACTTCCAGGATTTCCACTTACAAGAGTAAGCAAGGAATCGTTGTAACCGTAGCGGGTTACTTTCCCTGTAGAAAGATTCCTAACAGCAACTAAATTACCATCTTGATAATCGTAAACAACCTTCGTCCCATCAGGAGCAATTATTTCCTTTAAGAATCCTTGCTCGTTATTGACAAATTGCACCGTTTCCCCAGTTGAAGAGGTAATTCCGCTGTCGCTGTAAACCAAACTAATTCCATCTGCAATCTGCTCGGTAATTCCTTTCTTACTATCAATTAAATATTGGGTTCCGTCAGCAGCAGTTAAAGTAAATTTTGCTCCGTTAAAATCCCCACTCGCCGGGTTATAAGCAAAACCAGTATTTAATTCGTAGAAGCGATTTCCAGCTAAGGTTAAGTTAGCGATCGCTGAATCCAATCTATACTCAACTCCAGCATCCGCAACCCATTGAGGAGAATAATAAGTTAAACCAGAAATTTCTTGTTTTTGAGGAGCAAAGGTAAATCCGACACGCTCCCCAGTTGGAGTATTTAGATAAAGTCTCGTTCCCACACGGTAGGGTTCATAAACTCCCAACTCTTCCCTACCAGTCAACGCAACATTGGTTTGAATATTAGTATCTGTACTAAATCTCCAAGTGTTGTCTAAGGAATTATAAGTGCGAGTGAAGTTGAGAGGGAGTGAGGAGAAGGTATACGTAAGATCGGTTTCTTCGCGGGTATAAGCGGACGTTTTCGTGGTACTATTAATTTCAACAACGGTTTCTGTAGTAGAAGTACGTCCGCTGATATCGGTTGCAGTTAATCGTAATTGGTAGAACCCGTTATTTATTTTATTCGGGTCAATTTGTGCAAGAATATTTTCGTTTACTGTATTCTCACCTTGAGCGATCGCCTTAAAGGATGTTTCCCCAAAGCTTGCTATTTCCAACTTCCAACTATCGAGATTAACGTCAGATACCTCACCAAAGATATCGGTAATTTCACTTATCCGACTGGCATTAACAGCAGAATCTAATTCAACAATCGGAGCGTTGTTATCAAGGGGATTGCGTACCTTAATTACCGTAGAATTCCTACCAACCCTACCATCCGCATCAGTAGCAATTGCTTCCACAAAAACTTTTCCAGCAGTAGTAGGAATAAACTCGAATCTACCAAACCTATCGAGTATTTTCGTTTCCCCATCAACTTTAACGGCAAGATTATCAATTTCAGCAAAACCATCAGCAAAAGTTGTGACGATAACACTTTGATTCGGAGTGACAGCAAAGGAAGGAGTTAAATCAAGATTTACAGTTGGATTTTCTGGATTTAAAGCAACTTTAACTAAAACGTTTTCTGTAACTGTAGATATTCCATCGCTAACCGAGAAATTAATGCTGTAATCATCAACTTGCCCAGGATTTGGTGTCCATTTAAATTCACCAGTTTCTGTATTTAACGTCGCACCTTCTGGTAAAATATCGGCAGAATAGGTTAATTGTGCCTTCTCATCGGGATCGAAACCATTTAGCGTAAAGTTAAGAGTTTCACCAAGAGCAACACCACGGTTAGAAACTTTTAATTGTGGATTGCGGTTGCTATCGGTAATTAAGATATCAACATCTCGTTTACCAATTGCTCCGCCAGCATCACTGACTTCAAAAGTTAACTTATATTGTGCGCTTTGGGCGTAAGTAGGTTTCCAGATGAAATCTCCGGTGCGCGTGTCGAATGTAGCGCCTTCGGGGAGATTGGTAATTGGGGAGAATACAACTCCTTCAACATCGTAATCAACTGCACTTAAATTAAATCGTAAAAATTCGTTTTCTCTAGCAATTTGAGTGGGAAGGGGAACAATTACTGGTGCGCGATTAGTATTTTCTACTTCAATCGAGAAGGTTTTTTCGCTTTGCTTATTTCCATCAGTAGCGATGATGGTGATATTTTCGTAAATTCCTGCTTGGGAGTAATCTGGTTTCCAGGTTAATTTACCAGTTTTTGCATCGAGAGAAGCATTTTGTGGAAGATTTTTAGCTAGATAGGTAATCGTATCGTTGTCGGAATCAGTGGCAGTTAATTGCAATTCAAAAGTTTCTGCTTCTTTAACTGTAAGAATTCCCTCTGGAGACAAGTTAGGAATTGGGTTTAATTGAGGAGCAGTATTGCTATTACGAACATTTATATTAAAAGTTTGCTCCGAGCTAAATATCTCATCACCATTACCATTTCCACTATCCGTTACTCGAATCGTAACAGGATAGGTTTTATCTAAAATACCTTCATCCGCTGCCAATAATTTCCACTCAAACGAAGCTTTACCGTATCTACCTGTAGGAGTAAGCGTAATACCCGATGGTAAATCTTCCTTATTAACAATTTCAAAAGTTAAATCATCTTGATTATTATCCTTAACCAGCACATCAAACTTGAGAGTTTCCCCAACAACCGCTACCTTGTCACCAATATATTCAATTTGCGGTGCGTCGTTATTACCTAAAACATTGATATTAAAAGTTTTTTCCGTATAAAGCGGGGTTTCTGAATCTGTACGATTAATTTCTTCTGCAATTAACGTAAAGGTGTAGCTACCGCTAATATCCTTATCGGAAGGAGAAATATTTAGTGTAGCTTTACCATCACCGTTATCAACAAAATCTATAAAATCGGGAATTCCAAAACCAGCTTCTCTTTCCCTAACTAAATTTAAGCTTAGATTATCATCTTCAGCATCGGTAACTTCAATCGTGACTTGTTGAGTTTCTCCCTTATTTAAAGAAATATTTTCAAAAGAGGCAATTTCCGGTGCGCGGTTGGTATTGTAAACGGTGATAGGTATGGTTATAGATGTAGAAGCGTTAAATCCAGTACCATCTCCATCGTCAGTTGCACTAAAGGTAACTTCTTTATAACCAGCATCTTCAAAATCTGGTTTCCAACTAAAGATTGCGGTGTCTTTATCAAAGGTTGCACCTTGTGGAAGATTGGAAACTGTATAATTAACAGTTGGCAAACTACCTTCCAAAATAGTTAAATCACCATCGGCATTTTTTTCTTGAGGTACAAAGTCGGGATTATCGGCATCGTAAGCAAAAGCTCTGAATCTTAATTGCTCTCCTTCTTGTACGTACCATTTTCCTATATCCTCAAATACAGGAGCAGCATTGGCATTTAAGACAGTTATTTTAGCATTTTGAGTTACTATTGATTCCCCATCGCTGACAATAAACGGAATTTCAAACTCTCCAGCTTGGAAAAATCCGGGTTTCCATTCAAATAATCCCGTCAAAGGATCTAATTTTGAACCTCCGGGGAGTAATTTACTGCTATATGTAAGATTATCGCCTTCTGCATCGTTAGCTTTTAATTGAATTCTGACACTTTCCCCTTCTCTAACTATCTTGGAAGGAATTGTCTTAAATGTAGGAAGTTGATTTGTTGCTTCTACTAAGAAGGTAGCTGTTTGAGTTATGCGCTCATTACCATCAGTAACAACGAAAGTTACATTTTCGTAGATACCAGCGCTGTTATTACCAGGAGTCCAAGTTAATATAGCAGTTTTTGCATCAAATACAGCACCAGGGGGAAGATTATCTGCCCAATATGTCAGTTTATCGTTATCTAAATCCGTTGCCGCTATTTGTATTTGTAGAGTTTGTGCTTCTTTGGCGTTAATTAGGAGTGAGGGAGTGAGGGAGGGAGAGAGTGAGGGAGAGTTTTGGGTAGTAACCGTTGCTCCGGTGATTGCAGAAATGTTGTTAAATACAGGTTTGTTATTTCCACCAGTGACATTGATGATAAATTCTTGCTTGCTGTAACCACCGCGTTTGTCAAAGACGTAAATTTCAACTTTGGAATTTACCGCGCTTTCTTCAGTTGGATTCCATGTAATTAAACCATTTTCCGAGACTGACATTCCATCTGGAGCATTTTCTAGTAGATAACCAAATTCCACACCATCGGAATCACTAGCTTGAATTTGATAATTATATTCCGTATTGGCGATCGCCTCAACAACAGGATTGGAAGTAATAGTTGGTGCAGCGTTGGGATATGGTAGTGTATAAATTCCTGGTGCAAGCTCTACTCTATAAGCATCTGGATTAAATACAGTAATGGTACGATTGGTAATCGATTCACCAGCTTTTAAAGTGCCGTTATCTAAACTATCTTGTAAATCAACTAGGAAAGCACCGTCGCGATTTTGACCAATTGCACCAATAACTTCACCGTTAAAATACTGTGCTGGATCTAAAACCAACATTAACGGCAATTGTAAATCTATTGCGGATGTATTGGTAATGGTAACGTCATAAGAGACGGTTTGATTTTGTCTGTTGGAGCGTGGATTATCAAATTTGAATTCTACTTTATCGCTAAAGTTGGAAATTGCGGTAAATTGTGCGTTATAACCGCTTTCCATTTTCAACCCAGCACTACTTTCCAAGCTAGGTAAAATACTAATTTTATGCTCACCTGCATCAATACCGTTAAATTCCAATAACGCAGTGCGGTTGATTTTATCGTATCTAACTGACAGCGGGTTAACGATATTTCCAGCAAAATCTATTAATTGATAGTTATTGGGATTGAATACAGAATTTTCATCATGGATATCACCTTCAAACATATCGGTGTCGAAGGTAATGCTTATTTTACCTTGCGGTAAAGCAACTGTGGAACCAGGTGCTGGAAAAACAGCTTTAACATCGGGAGATAATACCGGATTGAAGATATCAATTTGATTGCTTTGAGCTACCAATACTTTTCCATCGGGGGTGGTTTCTACAATTTCTCCACGACTTCCACCTTCAGCAATTGTTATGGATTCCAAACTCGCGGTGTCTACCATATGTAGTTTACCGCTGTTGTCGGAAACAAATATTATGTCTTCTAATTGAGTACCTATTTCACCAAAAGCAATTGAGTCAATGGGAGAATCATACTCCACCATCAACGTTGCTTTCCCATCTTCTGAGAAGCTGATTACATTTCCACGTTTTGGATAAGTAGTAGCCCATAACTTACCATCACGAGGATTAATTGCTAAATTATCAACTCGAATATCGCTGTAATGCTCAAACTCTTCCGTCTCCGAATTAAATACCTCTATTCCATTACCGGAAGCAACATAAATTAAATTATCCGAAGAATTAATTGCTAAACCAGTAGTAATACTGTCACCATACTCCTTGATTATTTCCCCAGTTTGTGGATCGAGTTTTATTAAAGAAGCACCACCAGTAACACCCCATAAGAAGCCATCTTTATCTAAAGCTAAATCGAAGACAGGGTATTTAAGGATTGCAAACGGGTTTGAAGATCCTCCACCTTCCCTATCAAAGCGGTATAGGGAACCACGATTGCTACCACCACTAGCTATAACATCACCATTATCCATGACGGCGATCGCCATTGCACCAATTTCACCATGACTTTGCTGTATATTGGTTGCAAAGGATTGTGCTGTAAATGGACGCAATACCTTATCAAATTCGGGTTTATTATTATCTGAGAGGTTGGTTGGTATTTCCGCTTTCCTTGCTTCGATAAATAATTCGTTTGTCGAAGGTATATCTATTTTTGGTGTACGAATAATTTCCGGTTGACTGGTTTCGGTGACGGTTGGTATAGTACCCAAGTTGACGGTTGAACCATCTGACGGTGCGTTAATTCCTAATAATGGTTGCTCTGTATTTCCTGCATTATCTGTAGCGAGTGCGAGGAATTCATAGGTACTGTTTTCGTTACCGCTAAATACAGCTTCGGTATCGGTGGTTTGCCGCTGCCAAATCTTAAAGTCGCCACCGTTTTCCGCTACATATACCGTAACGTGTTTAATTCCAGAGCCAGCTTCATCATCCAACGGTTTCCAACTTACTAAATAGTTTTCACTACCTTCTACTTGTTGTAGAGAATCATAATTTGAATTATCGCTATTAACTTCTTCACCCAAAGGTTTTACGTTAATCGTCGTACCCGGTGCTTCCCCATCAGCGATATTAATTGCTTCTGCGGTGTCGATAGGTGCGGCATTATTATAGAAAACCCTAGCACTAGAGTTTATTGCAGCACCCGTTGCAATATCAGCAGAAGGCAATACTGTATAGGAAACAAAACCACTACCAATATTTTCTTCGGTGTTGGGTAATAACAAACCAATATCTGGATTTTGAATGATTTCTCCAGTTTTGACATCGATTGCTTGGATTAACCAGCTAACGGTATTAGTTTCTGGCTCTAAACCAGCACTGATTCGTAAATTGAATCCTTTGCTCTTGCTAAAATCAAACTCCTCTTGCAAGAAAGCACGTCCTGTGGGAACATTTACTTCAATGTCTCCCAATCGTAAACCACCTAATTGGAAGGTACGAGGATCTAAATCTTGATCAAGTTTTGTAACGATTCGGATTTCCCCTACTGCTGATGTGGAAGTGGAGGAAGTTTCAAAGTTTATCGTGTATGGTAATTGTGCATCTAATGGGATAAAATTATCTTCACCATAACCAATTGGTCCTGTAATTGACGCTAATTCGTTATTTACACTATCTGTATTAAAGAATTTATCAAAAGATGGACGAGGTACTTCAACGGTTGGTGGTAAATCTACTCTTGCTTTCTTGAAAGGTACGTAAACGTTAAATGCGCTCGTGTGAGTAACTTGAGTTAATTTTTTATCAAATTTACTTAAATCTGGAATTCTAGCATCTGTTTCTCTATCAGGTTTGTGTCCGTACCATTCTCTTACTTTACTAAAGAAAGAAACTAAACCCCCATCCGTCAAAATTGTATCACCAGCTGACCCCAATAATAAACCACTTGCTAAAGTTGCCATCAAGCTGATAACTTTAGTATTTTCTCGAATTGGTGGAATACCATCTTCTGGGCGTAGCAACCCTGCTGATTCTAAAGCTGCTAAATAGGAATTTGTCCAAGTTTCTTTATTAGATGCAAGATTTACTAAAGCTGTTGATGCTTCGTTATCGTTAAGGATAGCTGTTCGTAATTTCAACGCTTCTGAAGTCTGCTCGGCGATAAATTCATCCCGATTCATTACCGTAGCTGTTGCTAAGATATTAAATTTAAACGCTATCTCTTCATCACTAATACTTTCGAGTAAATCTGGATTTATTTCTAATAATTCTTTTAATCCAGGATAAGTATGAACGTTGAAAGTACTACCGACATATCCAGCATTTGGTAAATCTACCACATAACCAGGTGCAAGAATTCTACCGTCGGTATTAACGTCAGATATTAAAGAAGCCCAAGGTACATCATCTGATAATTTGGCATCTGGTTCACCACGCAGATTTGAGGTAAATTGCACGTATGGCAATCCTTTTAAATCCTTCCGTTGGGAATCAGGAACTAGAAAATCTGATAGTAAACTTAGTTTTTTATTTTCTCCTAATTCCGGAACACCAAATTGGAAGTGAACGTAAGGAGTATCAATATTAGTTAAACTTTCTAAAGACACACCATAGGTTCCCACTTCTCCTGGTGCTATAATTCTTGGTCCCCCTAAACCAATTCTGACATCTTGCTCGATCGCTCTTTCTACTAAATAACGGTAAGGTAATACTGCTTCTTCCCCATCTGCATTAATTACTTTAACGTCATATAAACCGTGAGGAGCGTTAGTGAGGTCAAAGATTGCTTGGATATGAGTGTTATCTACGACTTTATAGTTTACAGGAATATATTCTGCAATGCCAGGTCTGACAAGCTTTACAACCGCTTTGTCGTTAAATTGCGCTCCGTAGATATTAGTAGTGACGTAGCGGCTATCACCACCTCTATCGGTAACTACATCTGTAACTCCAAACGGTAATTCCTCTGCAATTAAATTTACGTTACCAGAATTACCATTCACTGTACGAACTAAAACGTAATATTTTCCATCTTCAGTATTAGATACGGTTGCTGTTTGTTTATCTCCAATGATTCCAGTAGAAGCTGCATCGTAATCTACCCCAGAAGGTGCTTCGTTATATCGGACAAATATTTCGTTAAAAGCAGCTTCTTCACCGTTTAAGGTAATACGTAAGGTTTGATTTGCTTGTACATCTATTTCGTAAAGTCTTTCCTGCTCTTTTCCTAAGCTGATATTTTCTTCAAGTACGTTTAACTGTAATGATTCAGCATTAATTTCAAGTTGATTGGAAGCGAGTACAACATTATTCTTTTCACCAATACCAAAACCTTCCCAAACTTGATTATAAACATCGTTGCGAATAATAATACGATAATCGTTGGTGGGGGTTAAAGCAGGAAGGAAAGTTGTAATTTTTGCTTCGTAATCGGAATTTCCTGCAAGTCCTTTATTGTATTGGTAATATCCTAATAATGTGTCGTTGATATCCCAATTATTATCTTTGGAAAGGTAAACAGCATCCGACCAATTTACAGAAGTAGTATTTTCGCTGTTATTATTTACCTTCCAGCTAATTTCTACTTCATCCCCTACATTTCCACTTCTGACAATACTTCCTTGATTTTTAACAGTAATACTGTCATTTTGAACAACTAAATCAACTTCTTTGGGACGTTCGATAATTAAAGCTTGGTCGCTATGTTTATCGTTATTATTTTCATTTTCTCCTTCGTAAACTTTTCCGCGTACATTTGTTTTTGTTGGATCGGTAACAACAAAGACGTAATATGAAGCGCTGTCAAATTCTACGTTGTTGTATAATCCAGCTAGATTTAAAGGTATTTGCAGGGTTTCGTTTTCAACGGTATAACTTTCTCCTGCTTTTAAACCACCTTTATGTTCTACGTACTTTAAGAAAATATCTTTATTTAAATCAAGGTATTTGTCACGGGATAGATAAATTAGATCGGTCCATTCTTGTTGTGTTTCGGGGGTATCACCTTCGTCATCAACGTTTGTGACTGTGTAGTCAATAGTGAAAGATTGTCCTGCTAAAGATGTTGAATTATCTGCATTTATTATTACCTCTGTTACCTGTAAATCTGCTGATGGTCGTAAGGTAACTGGTAGGGAGATTGATGCAATATTGTTGTCTTCGTCATCGAATTCCGGTACTCTTGCTAATCTGCGATCAACAGCTTCAAAACCAATATTAGGAACAATTGGAGTTTCTACTAAATTAGAATCGGTAAATACTAATAGTTGATAATCACCGTCGATTCCTTCTGGTAAGGTGATTGTAGCCTTACCTTGATAGCTACCGTTTATTTGTAAACTACCCTTGCGACGATATTTTCCTAAATAAACATCACTTCTATCTAAAGAACCATCTTGGGAAAGATAAATTCTATCGTACCATTCGTTTTCTCTTGTATCTCTGGTTCCATTGTTGATTACATCCCAGGTTACTTCAATTGTTTCTCCAGATTGAATTCCGTTAATATCATCAATTTCTGAATATTTAACGTTGGAAATTTGTAAATCAGCTTCTCGATAAGTAACGTTGATAGAAGTTTTATTTAAATTATTGCTGGTGTCTTCATGAACCCGATATTCAAAGCTTTTTCTCTTTGAATCGTTATCTCCATATTCTGGTAAACTACCACTGAATCGAGAGGTATTTTTATCGTGACTGAGATTGGTGCTGACGTGGATGTAATATTCCCCATCGTAACCGGGTGGTAAAACAACTTCCGTACTATTAGTGTAAATATCTCCTTTACCAAATTGCTCTGTAGGGCTATAAGGAACAAAACCTATTTTTGTTAAAGTAGCGTTGCGATCGCTAAAATCTTCTTTATCGGAAATCCAAATTTCATCATACCAGTAGCGGGTACCTTCCCAAACAGGTGCGCCATTATTTCTTACTGTCCACTCAATTTTAGTCGCATCCCCGGAATAATTATTATTATTATCTGCTTCTATGGGTTTAACTTCAATCCCAATTACTTCTAAATCGCTAGGAGTGGTAGTAATATCTTGCTGTAAATCCTTTTCATTATTATTAGTGTAAACACTTTCCCAAACTTGTTGACCAGCGTTGGTTTTAATAATGATATATTTACCTTGGACACCAGGAGATAATACAGTTTCTAATTCTCCGGTATAACCTTCTCTAGCATTTAATTTACCGTTGCGTTCATATCTTCCTATTTTCCATTCTTTAGCGTCTTTTTCTCCTAAAGTTGGTTTATCAGAAATGTATACTTCGTCGTACCAATAATCTTCCGTGGTTCCTATTTCGGTGTTATTCTTAACTTCCCAAGTTACTTTAAATAGTTCTCCTGCTTTAGGATTGGGAATTTCTTCTATATTTATATTAAATACTTCTAAATCTGGTGATGGTTGTAATTTAACTAAAATTGGTCTTGATGAGAAGTTGTTAAAATCAATTTCGTTTTCTGGATTAGTTGAAGAGTTATTATTTGTAGGAACGGAATTATCGAAATTAGAATTATTACTAAAAGTGTCTTCGGTGACTTCTTCGTTAGAATCCGACCATACGGTTATGTAATAATTACCGCTGACTTGATTTGGAATAGTTACTGTTACTTCGTTTTCATAATAGTTGATAACATCAATGCTATCATTTGAAGTTTGTAATCCACCATTACGAGTAAAATTATCTAATAATATATCACCTAGTTCTGCTTGGGGTCGTCGATTTGGCTCGGTAGTTAACCAAACGCTATCTGTCCATCTATCTCTATCTGTTTCTTCTACACCTTGATTAGTTACTTTGTAGCTTACTTTTATTTCCGAACCTTCAAATGCTTCGTTAATTACTTTTACGTCACTGGTAACTAAATCTGATGGTTTTAATGATTCAATTTGTACCTTTTGAAATAATTTATTACTTTCATCTTTGGGATATTCATCTATTTGATTATTAGCATCTGCTTGAACGATTATATATGCTTCACTACGAAGATATTTAGGGATATCAAAGCTTTCCGTGACGACGGTACGATAACTGTCTTTAGCATCAGGAATATTGCTGCTGGTATTCGTATTTAATGCTTCTAGCGCTGCACCATTAACAAAGCTACCAATTAAAATATCGTCGTTACTAATTTCTCCATCAAGTGATAAAAATACTTTATCTGTCCAAGTACCAGTTGCTGCTACTGTTCCTCTATTAACTACTGTAAATTCAATCGAATTTTTTGGAATTGTATTTCCTGCTGCTAAAATATCTGGGACTTTAATGGTGTCTAATTCTATTTGTAAATCGGGACGGTCTGGTAAACTAATTAATAATTCTGACTCTGAATTATTTTTATTATTGTTATCAATAGGTTCAAATAGAGATTTAGTAGTATTGGTTTCAACTACTATCTTATAACTACCTTCAATTCTTCGATTAAGCTTAAATTCTTCAGTCCGTTTATAGTTTTTACCAGCTTCTAAAGTTCCTTGATAAGCAAAGCTTCCTAAATAACGAGTAGTAGGATTAGTTACTCCAACTTCTTCAAGATATATTTTATCTACCCAACTACCAATAGCATCTGCGTTTGTACTTTGATTTTCTATTTCCCAGGTAACATCAATTTTCTCACCAGCTGTTGCTGTGGTAACTGCTGTAATTTCTCCAACTGTTAAATCGGGAGATGGACTGGGGGTAATTGCTATTTGATTGTGTTTATTATTTTTACTGTTGTTGTTATCATAAATTGATTCGTATAAACTGCTGTTATCTCCTGTGGTGACTTCAAAGTAATAACTATCTGCTTTTAATCCCAAGGGAAGTTCTACGTCTACTGTTCGAGTATATGTGTTTTTACCATCTTCATTAGATAATGTACCTATACGGTCATATCTTTGACTAAATACTGAATTACCTTGTGAATCGTATAAAACAACGCTGTCGCTCCAGGAGTTGGTGTTGGTGACGGTTATTCCATCGTTTTTAACCGTCCAGGTAAGTTTTACGGTTTCTCCGGTTTCTGCTGTTGTGACTTCAGTTTCAACTTTTTCAACGATTAAATCTGAATATTCTTTAGGTGCTACGAAGAATGGTTTTTCTGCTACATTAAAGTTATTATCCTTAAGTCCGTTTTCAAAGATTGAGGAGAATCCTGTTTCTACGTAAAGGTTGTATTTACCTTCAAATCCTGAAGGTAATTGAATGTCTTCCGATCTAAAGTAATATGAGGTGTCTGGATTGGAAGAGTCTGCATCTAAGAAACCTGTGTGGTTGAAAGTTGCAATTACTATATCGTCGCTGTTACCAATTTTATCGTCTGTTGATGCAATTATGCGGTCTACCCATTGATCGGTTTTTCCTGCTCCGGTGCCTATATTGGTTACTTTCCAACCTACGTTTATTGTTGCAGGATTACCAATTGTGTCTTCTGTGACTGTGATGTCAGATACTGCTAAGTCTGCGTATTCGGCTAGTTCTATTTGCAGCTTTTGATGGACGGTGTTTTCTTCTGCGTCGTTTGTAGCGTTTAGTTCACCAATATTATTTGTAGCGTCGGTGACTACGTATAGATATCTTTCTCCGCTGATATCTAATGGTAAATCTATTTCTGCATCTTTTGAATAGCTTTGTTTATC
Organism: Rivularia sp. UHCC 0363; assembly: GCF_034931125.1. Classification (NCBI taxonomy): domain Bacteria; kingdom Bacillati; phylum Cyanobacteriota; class Cyanophyceae; order Nostocales; family Rivulariaceae; genus Rivularia; species Rivularia sp. UHCC 0363. Next base: position 46,904 of record NZ_JAYGHM010000041.1, read on the forward strand.
AGTTAATCCGGTGTCGTGTTGGATTGTTTTGATTAAATCGCGATCGCTATAGGAGAAATTTTCTGGTGAATCGGTTGATAAGTAAATTTTGTCTACCCAGGTTCCAGATGTTGCTGAGCTTCCGTTGTTGGTTACTTCATATCTTAGGGTTATTTTATCACCGGAGGTTGGATTTGTATCTACTTCAATTATTTTTGGAGTTAAGTCAACGCGACCTATGGTTAGTTTACCAGTTGATACTCCTTGATTGTTGTTTTCAAAGGTTCCTTCGTATATGTCATCCCTTTCGTCTGTGACGATGATAACTCTATAATCACCGTCTGCTATGTCTGATGGTAAATTAACTTTATGATTGATAATTCCATGCTTATCAAGAGACGCTATTGTTGCGGTGTAAGAAACGGTGTCTAATGGTATAGCATCATTCAAAGAATAACCATCTACAGAAGAATAATTCTTCTCTGCTATCAAATAGATTTTATCAATCCAGCTACCGTTAACTGTTGTTTCTGTATCGCTGTTGTAAACATTCCAACTAATTTTAATTTCTTCAGATGGTTTACCTGTTTCAGAAACTTGAACATCATCAACTGTTAAATCGGGTATTGGTGGTAAAGATAAATAAATAGCTTTACTGGTACTAATATTATTTCCTTCGTTTGATTCAAAAGTAGTGTCGTTAATATCGGTTTCAACGAAGATGTAATACTCACTTTCTTTCCATTCAATACCAGAAGGTAGTGTTACAGATGCGCTGCGTGGAAGAATGCTATTACCTGTGATGGAAGAATAGTTACTATCAACTGCATTTACAGGTTGTAGCAAAAAATATTTATTAGGATTGTATTTAGCATCTTCGTCTGTAGAAAGCCAAATACGTTCATTTCCTGCTGCTGCGTCTGCTTTGCCAGTGTTTTCTATTTCCCAACTTAATTCTATAGTTTCACCAAATTCTGCGGTACTTACTCCATTTAATGATTCTACTTTTAAGTCTGGTGCTATTACTTCAATCGGTATTTTAACAACATTATTATCTTCATCAGTTTCAATTTGATTATTATTAGTGTCTGTGACAACTAAAATATTGTAATTACCTATTGAATTTGGTAAAGTAACTTTTTCTGTAAATGTATAGCTTTCACCGGGTTGTAAAGGAGTTTTTTCTGCTGCTGATTTTACGACTACTGGTATATCAGATTCCTTTATGTTGTCGTTAGTGGAAATATAAATCGAATCAGACCAATCAGCTAATGCTTGAGCGTTTTCGCTTGTATTTGTAACCGTCCAAGTAACTTCTATTTCTTCACCGATAACTGCTGTTTTATTAAATGGTTTGACTGATATTTCTAAGTCTGGAATTAATTGAGACGAAGTTAGAAAAATAGGTCTGGTAATAAAATTATTACTTTCGTCAGATTCTTTGAATTTATCTTCTGTATCAGTTTCAAAAATTAGATTATAACTACCATCTCTCAATTGAGATGTGATTAAATTAGGAGTTTCTAATGTAGTTTTTAAAGTATATTTAACGTTATTACTAAAATTATCGAAAACTTGAATATAATATTCACCTTTATAATCAGAATCCGTAAAAGTATAAGAAAGTTGATAAATTTCATTCCAAGGTTCATTGCTTGCAGACCACCAATTTTGTTTTGTGCGTAGATTTAAGTATATATTGCTGATATCACTTTCTTCACGAGGTAATATATCAACTACAATTTTATCCCCAGGTGAAGCGTAAAACTTGAAATAATCTTGGTCAAAATTATTTTCATTATTTGTGTTACCGTTTATTTCTGCAACATAAGTATCTACTGTAGTTAACTCAAAATTAGGTGATATATCATTAGCAGTTGCAATTCTATTGTTACCATCGCTTCCTTCAACTTCATTATTCAATGCTTCTTTTAAGGGAATTGATATTGAAATATTATTGTTAGGATAAGAAGAGCCAGAATTTACAGATGTTGATTCATTATATTCTTTTGTAAATAACAAAGTGTCATCTTCGCTTATGACTTCATCCTTAGAAATCCAAATTCTATCAGTCCAAGAACCATTGATATCCGCAGTACCAATATTATCTACTTTCCAATCGATTTCTATATTATCGCCTATTAAAGCCGTAGATTGTATATCAACTGGTACTATTTTAAAATCAGGGTATTTTACTTCAATCTGTTTTACAAAGTAATTATCTTCTTTAGTCTCTATTAGATTGTTTTGACTATCTGCTACAAATATTAAATATGGGTTTTTCCCTAAATCATTGGTAATAGTAACTGATTTACCAAGGTTATATGTTTCTCCGATTCCTAAAGGTAATTCACCTGATGGTATCCAAACTGAACGAAGTAAAATATCTTCACTTTCATTAAATTCTTGGTCTTTTGATAAATAAATGCTGTCATACCATCCAAAAGCAGCATCCATACTTTCTCGATTTATACCATCCCAGGAAACATTAAATGGTTGGTAATAAACAATATCCTCACCGTCATTGATATTAACGTCATAAATTTCTAAATTAGGCTTACCAGTAGAAGTAGTAAGAGTATAATCTCCTGTCTCACCTTTATTCTCGCTGGTAACTCTTACAAAATATTCTACACCGTCTTCAGGAATTAAAAATGCTTGAGAATCAAAAGACTCAAATGTATCTATATATTTATCATAACCAAGCTGGTATATTTTCTTATTATCATCTTCTGATTCTTTAATACTATATTTTGATTTGTCAATACTATATACTTCTAAATAAGGATTAAAATCATCTGATGTTGGTTTTAAATCAAGTTTGACCGTATTACCAATTGTTAGATTCGCTAATCGATATTCATCAACAAATTTACCTTCTTGATTAGGATGGAAAATATCATCTGTATCTAAACCACCTGTTTTAATAGTATTTATAACTGAAATATTTTCTAAGACTTCTGTAGTAAGACTATAATCTCCTATTTTTCCATCTTCAGTTGTACTTACCCATGCCATATAATTAGTATTTGCTTCTGGTGCAAATACTATACGTGCATTATAATTATAATTTTCATCAATAAATTTAGTTGATTCTTTATCGAAAAAATGAATTACTTCTTGAGTATCTAAATTTATAATTTCTAAATTAGGATTAAAATCTTTGGATGATACATTAAGTGCAACAATCTGACCTTCTTTTGAATCATTAAATAAATAATTGTCAAGGAATCGAGATGGTTCAACAAGATTGCGTAAATCTTTGTCATCTAATTCACCATTTATACTTTTTGTTAAGGATATATTTGGAGTTTCTTTGACATTTAAGCTGTATGTATATTCTTCTGATGAGTCAAACTCATATCCTTTTAGCAAACCACCAACACGAATCGCGTAATTAATATCTTTTTGAGGAGTAAAAGTTATTTGTTGAAAGTCAAAACCATAACCTTTACCACTTAATTCTCCTCCTAAAAATTCTCCAGTATCTATATTAATAAGTTCTATGCTAGTATATAAATCATCATAAAAATCTTTACTTCCGATAGTGATAGTTTTATCAACTTCTAAGCCATTTAACTTATAAAAATCAACTTTATGCTCGTTAGATTCGTATATTACTGTAATATCTTCTTGGTTAAATCCACCTTCAATAATTTTATTATCGACTAAACGCTCATTTACTGAAATCTCTCGTAAATTTTCATCCTTGACATCTAAAGTATAATTTATACCATCGTAATTATCATTGTAAATTCTTACTAAATAATTAGTATCTGATGCTGGAATGAAAACTAAACTTGCATTATTTTCATCGTCATAACTAATTTCTTCTTTAATAAGAACTTCTAAGGTATTTGCATCAATAATTTCTATATTAGTACTCTCTTCAGAAGAATATATATCAAGTCGAACTAAAGAGCCTACTTTTAAGTTTTGTAATCGATAATAATCATTAGTATATTTGTATTCTGAAGACGAAACTGAAATAATTTCTTCATCTTTTGGAGAAACTAAACGCGGTGAAGTAGCTTTAACTGTATAGCTTCCAAGTTGATTCTCAGAATAGCTGATAACCCTTACCCCATAGTTAATATCAGGAGAAGCTGCAAAGGTTATGCTAGAAAAATTATTATTAATTGAATCTTTAATAATTTCTTGAGTATCTTCATTAAAAACTTGTACATATATTCCATACTCATCTGAACTAATTTCAAGCTTGATTAAATTATTATTTGTCGAAGTTGTCAGTGAATATTCGTCAATAAAGTTTTCAACATCTGCTTGTTTTCTATCTGCTTCATCAAGTACACCTGATATCTCCCCACCATCAATGACTAAATTATTATCTTCAGTCTGACTTTGACTAAACTTCAACGGAGCAGCAACTGTTTCTGCACCACTATTACTCAAAGAATCAAACGCAGAAAAGTTAACCTTAGTCCCATCCCCTGTTTCTCCTGTCAGAAAATCCGCTCCATCAACATTACTACGATAAGGAACTGGGGGAATATATGGCTGCTGATTAAATAATGTAGGCTGCTCAAATCGATTTACAGTGGTATTTTCTTCGTCGTTGCTACCACTTTCAGCACCATTCTTCTTAGTTAAACTTTCTAATTCTTTTTCTACTGGTTCTGCACCGCTAGCAGTTTCTTTAATCTCTTTAGATACACCAAGCAATGAACTAGAATCATCTAAAGGTGCGCCCAAATTAGCGCTATCAATTAAAGATTCTCCCAATCCACCGTTGTTAAAGATATCAGAACCAGCCATTTTATTACCCCGGTATTAAAAAATTGTTTTAGATGATTAAAAAAGTTTTATAATCAGCAGATATGAAGAATATTTTCTTCATGTGATTTAAGGACACGAGTCTTTTTCGCGTCCAATCAAATATGTTTTTCTTTGAAAAGAGATTAATGATTAAAGTAAAAGGGAAGATTAATGTTCTTCCCTATAAATGCTCAAATCTACGTAAACTTAAACGCTCATTGCAAATACATCTTTACTTTCTTCTTGCAATTCGGAGGGTACTTCTACAGTTGCTTCTTGTGGTAATTGAGCTAAAAACTTGTTATTAACCAATTCTGAATATGTAGCTACATCAGTCTGCCAATTTTCAATAGCTTTGTGGAGATTTTCTTGTTTTTCTTCCTTAGTTTCTCCTTCTAGTTCGTAGGAGAAGCTTCCGTTGAACATTACAATAGGTGTAGAAGTTTCATCTTCTTTTCTCAATGCTGCTTCGCTGATGTTGAGATACATCGAAGCGCGTTCGTATTTGTACACTAAATTCAAAGATGCACGCATTGGCTCAACTCCAACTGAAAGCCATGCTGCATTTGGAGATAGTAAGCTTTCCATATACTTACCTGTTGGATCTTCCTTGTAACCGCGAGGGTTAATGCCAACTGCTTCAATTTCTATGTTAGGTAATGCTTTGACAAATTTGGATGCAATTGAAGCAATTTGTAGTGAGGAAATGTCTCGATCGCCAACTGCTTCCATAAAGATAATACGGTTGGTTTCTGCAACAATACTGATAACGTTGTCGCTTGAGTCAGTGAAGGTTAACTGCGCGTTTTGCTGAGTGTAAACAGGTTGACGTGCTAATTTAAAGTCTTGTGGAATGATACCGCTCAATTGAAGGAATTCGGCATTTACTACTGAAGGGGAGAGCTTGTCACTAGCTACTACAAATACTACGTCTTGAATTTTTATATTCTTGCTCATATTGTTCCTTTAATAGTTGTTTAATTTAATTGCGAACAGCACGTAGAATCTGCACTTCTTTTGAATAAAGAACTGTTAATAATTTATCTATGTGCTTGTAAGTATTGAAACTTGTGTGGAAGTCGTAGGACACAGTATTTACTGTCCTGTTACGAAGGGAGAAGGTTGATTTGAGAATGGGAAATCAGCTTTCTGCCTACTGTTTAGTTGTAATCTTCCTTTGGATAGATAAACATGAGAATATTTACCGAAATTTATCCGGAAAAAGAAATTTCCGTGAAAGTCAGGTTTATATGTGGGTGTTTTTAAAGTTGTTGTGAAGTTGTTCGGGGTTTGTGTAACTCGATGATGAAATTGGTATTTACTATGTGGTAGGTATTCTAGGTGGTTTGTTGTGGTAACGGTAGCTAGGTACGTGTGTTAGTTAGATGCAACTATTATGTTTAGACTCATCACAAATCAATCCCCTCCTCAGAACGATTTAATCCATGCTTACGCTCAAGAAGAAGCTGCTGTCTTTCTTGTTGTGGTGCTTTCATTTTCTCTGTCTTCTTAGCAAATAGGGGAGTTTTCAATTTTTCCTCTTCAAAATCCAAAAATTCTTTCACCTCTTCTGGTGTTAGCCCTTTACCTTGAGGTGGCTTCAAAGGATCTATCGGTATAATAGCAATTGTTTCGCCACTAGTTCGTTTGAGGATATAGTTTTCTTTTTCAAGTAGTAGTGAATGGCGATCGCTCTTATAGTGTTTGCGTTTGTAACCAAGTAGTTCCCAGTATTTGCGGATAACAGACGCAACTTGATTGGCGTACTGCTGTTGTTTGGCTGCATCGTCGGCTTTGGTTGAAAATTCCTGCATCTCAGATTTATCAGTACTTTTAGCCGATATATTAAACTTTTCTAATACTACTTTTTCTAAAGTTGGTTCGGGTTGAGTGGTAGTAAGGGGTTCCCCCCTGCGTTGTTGATTATTAATTTCTCTAATAATGTATATTGCTACCAGCGTACTACCAGCTTCTTTTACAAGATTTTGGAATAATGGTTCTTGACGTAACTTTCTTAACCAATTGTCTTTAGAAGAGGAGCGCTTTTTGGGTTCTTCATGAGTAGGCGTTATTTCTAATGGTTTTTCTACTACGATATCCGCTTCAGAAATAGGTGGATATTTTTCTACTTCAACTTGTTTTTCTACTTCTTGAAAGGCTAACAATACTGCTTCTTTATCGCGTTGTGGTTCGTAGGACAAACCGCGTTTATAAAGCTGATTGATAGAATATCCTCGACCAATTCTTCCACCCGCTATTTCTATACCGTTTAATCTAAAACTAACTCCTTGTATTTGTTGACTCTCTTTAGATAATCGCGGACGGACATATACGTCAAATTCCTTAAGTCTTGTAATGAATTGTGTATAGGAGGGAGAATTTTCTATTACTAAATCAATTCTATCTGCTATTAATTGTCTAACTGATGGTTTTTCCGATTTATTTTTTAATTCTTTGATGCTAGGAGAACGCATCATGTTATCAGTTACTGTTGCTTCTATTCCTAATTCAACAAGCTCCGAAGCTATTCTTTCATTGCTGCAAGGACTTATTTGTAATCCAAATTCTTTCTCTAATTTCCTAGCAGCGACTTCGCTACGATACCAATCCCATGAATCGCTAACTACTTCCCCATCCATCCGGATTCTACTAGCAATAATATGGATATGTTCGTGGCTTTTATCCTCATGACGGGCGATTATAAATAAACTAGAAGCAAGTTCTTCTTCGCCGACGAATTCCATTTCTTGTAGATAACGCGAGCCAATTTGGGCGTATTGCTGGTCAGTTAAATGCTCGTGAAATTCACCTTTTGGGTGGTCAATATCCCTATGTGCAACCGATAAAATCATGTGAGCGCAAGCTTTTTGTAATTGCGGCTTTGCCCGTCGTATTGCTGCAAATTCTCCTGCAAATTCTCGCGGTGTATCGCCGTTCATATTAGTGTGAATAAGGGAAGATTTTTCCTTACCTAACACGTATTGAAGGGTGTTTAAAAAGTTGGAATGTTTAAAGATTTTACTTATCAAGAATGTTTGATATTAAAGATTATATAAAGTTATTTATTATTATTTTTATTGTACATCTATATCTGATTCTTCGGTTGAGATATCAAGGTTTTCTTTCAAGATAGCCCACATTTCTTTATGCAATGAATCTAATTCTTCAACAAGCTTCATTGCATCTGTATTTAGAGATGATTGCTTACCCGATTGTGAAGCTTCTACAACAGTTTTTAGTTGTTTAGTAGTTGCTTTGAGTTGTGCAAGTTGGGCATGAAATTTCCATTGAGAGGCTGTAACTGGTGTGGTGATTTTACGTCTTAAGGAAGCGCGACGAATGTATTCAGAAATCGATAGCTGGCTAATTGAGGCTCGTTTTTTAATGATTTCGTCTTCAGAGGGGGAATAACTCACGGGACGAACAACGCGACTTTTAGCACGGGATGCACTACTCGAACCCGACGATGCATTGGCTACCCGTTTATTCTTTTGATTGCGTTGTTGAGGCATATTTAATTACCTGGTACACCAATACCGCAGCTTCAGCTTAACCAAGGCTTCTGGAGAACGTCAACCTTGTGGCAGCGGGCGGGCAAGCAATGTCTTGGTTACACCAAATATAGCGAAGATGCCAGGAGAGGTTTTTTCTAATGTTCTAGGAAGCTCAATACGCCCACTTTTATACCAATGGTTTGCTAGGGAGAAGAGGGACAAGGCGTGTATAAATTAAACATTGCTTGCATTTATTATGAGGAATACAACGCATGGGACAACATCCGTCACGGGGAAACAATATGCAAGGTGGAAACCACTGTCGGCGCACTCCAATCGTTAACTATATGCAGGCTTCTAGCTGGAATACTGTGGTGATCGTCAAGGTGCAATGGATTCCAAAGTTGTGGAAACGCCCTTATCCACATGGGCAAGCGTAACTGTGACAGATTTAGAACGCTATTACAGACTCCTATAGAAACAAGGAAAGTCATGCAACATACGGGTTTTTCTTAACAAGAATAAAAAATATTTGTCCGCGCAATGTCCATCTTTATCGAATGCAACAACCTGCTAGTTTTGATGAGGATTGGGCGCGTATAAATTAAACATTGCTTGCATCATCAATCATGTTTGAACTGCTTTTATGGCTGCAATACCATTAACCGCAAAGAGGTACATCGTTTTGCCTGTATACGTTAGCGCCGTTAACGATAATTAAGATAGTACTACATTACGGTAAGCATGAGAATTATATTCCCGTTTTGTAGGAATTGTCGTTAACGTCGTCGTTAATGCTATTACTGTAGTCGGATGCATCTTGAATAGCCTGTGTGCAGTCAGCGTTTGCGATTTGGTTGAAGTTACGAATAGTTGTGGTGGCTCGATTATCTTGCGGGAACCACTTTCCACGTCTTTTGTTTGGATGCTTCTTGTGCCACCCGGTTTTTTGCTGCACTAGCTCGTGGAATTGTATGTTTTTCTCCGAGGCTTCTTTTTTGATTTGATTATATTTAAGGTGGTATTTTTCTAGTAAGTGTGTTAAAGTGATTCCCCCATATCGTTCGGCATCATAAATTGTTTCTTTGTACTTTTCAATAACTTTAGTTTCTGGTTGAATATTTTTAATTTCATTTATCAGCGACTGTATCATCGCTTCTAATTTATCCAACCTTTCATTTATTGCATGATTATCAACTATCGGTTTACCATTAGAAAGCGATAATTTATCTTCAAGTGCGGTAATTCGATTGGGAATAGTATCAATATTTTGTTGAAGATACTGCCCAATTGCTTCATTCATTATCTCAGTTTTTGTTAACCCAGTTGCATTAGATAAGGCTTGAATTTCTTGTAACCAAGTAACGGGAATTCTTGCACCGATATTTTCTTTTGGTGGTTCTTTATTATTAGATGCGCTAACGAATGTAGAATCCGTCATATTGTTATAGTTTTTTTATTAAATAAATCTTGTTTATATTCAACCATAATGGGAGTTATTGATATATCAACGCCGGTGTTTCATCATAAATAGCTTCGGCATAAAATATTTATTTTATTGGGTGTATATTCATATCATTATCATTTGCTAGCTCGCATTTCCCATAATCGATTACATCCGTTATTGCGTTTAACGTGATATTGATTAATTGTAAGATATGTGATAATTATTCATCTGATGTATTGGCTGTATTGTCTTCATCATTATTAATTAGTGTAGAGTCGTCGTTTGCATGAGGTACTTCTTCTACTGATGTTTGAGATGTAGTAGTGTTGCTAGTAGTTTTATTTGATTGTTCCGAATCCTTCTTGCTATTTATGTTTTTATTATCTTTTTTAGTATTAAGATAAGAACGGATCGTACTAGGAGCTACAGTGATTCCTTCATCTTTCATAATTTTGGCAATCTCCGAATAGTCGTAGCCAGCATCGATAACTTCTGAAATTTGTTGTTTTAGACTTTCGACAAACTCGCGTAAACTTAAATCTTTAGGATTGTTCGCTTTTTGTTTTAACTTTTCACTAATTTTCTTTACCTTGGTTTCTGAATCTTTGATACGCTGTACTCTTTTGGGCATTGTATTAATTGCATTGCTTGCTAAAACAATTACATCCTAAGAGGCACAACTAAAGAATGTAAATAGTTAGGAGTATTCAAAATAGTTTTTCATAAAAAATATTATCAATATTTACGTGTTCTCACTTATTTTTTTTAAATTAGAATATCAACTCTACGGGTTATCCTCACCTGCCGAGTGTTTGACGATATCAGGAAGCGTACTAAGAATTCTTTCTTCTTAGAAGTCTATATTGATGATGAACGCTCTCTAGGTGGGATAGTATCCGCGACATATACTCCCGTTATAAGAGGGCAGCAAGTGATTGATATAAGGAACCGGGGACTATCTGTTCCTACCGTAAAAATGGGCAATAGTTAACGTGGTTATTAGGAGTGTGTAATACAATTAATCTAGATAAAACAAATAATTTGATATTGATTGATTGAATAATTGGCATCCTCCGTCGTTAATGATTTTAGCTATTTACCATTTGTGTCGGTGGAGCGGGAGATACGCTCTCCGAATATAGTTGTAATGTTTGTCATATGTCCAGATAAAATCGAATTACTGTTAACCTATGCCCGAAGATAACGCGATATCAAAACTAAGAGATGCGATAAAATCTCGCAAAAAGTCTGCCAATATAATTCCAACAGAAGAGCGTACCATCACGATAACTTTTCGAGTAAATTCTTCGGAAAAGCAGCGGTTAGAAGAAAGATGCGAGGGAATTGTGCAAAGTGATTATATTAGAGCAAGGTTATTTGAATACCCACTTCCCCGACGCAAGGTAGTAATGTCTGATATTAATCGGGAGGTGCGCTACGAATTGAAGCGGTTATCGGTTAATATTAATCAGCAGACTAAAGCGATAGATAAAGCTGTGGCATCGGGAATACAACCGCTATTGAAAGATGTTAAAACTTACATCCGAGAACTAAAATCAATTGCTAAATTGATGAAACAAATACGCTCCGAATTAGATGAAAGCGCTTTGGGTGTTACTAAGCATTCGGATATTGATGAATGAATAATGAAAATTTTAGATACTCAACAGTTGATCGATGCTTTCGTTTTGCTGTAAATGAACGGTAGAATTACCAAACACTCTTCGTTTGTGACTGTTACCCGATTGGTATTATCTAAGCTAGGGGGGAAGATAATTGGCGGTAATATGTATGGTGAGGATATTAAGGGCTTGGTGCGAGAGTTTACGATATCGGGAAATTTAGGAAAGAACGTAAAATCACCTTGCTACCATTTGGTATTACATAGAGAAAGTATTGCCTCGCCGAGTGATGATAAATCGGTAGAAATTGCTGAACGTCTTTTGGCTTGCGTGTTCGTATTATCGCAACTTAAAGGAGATTTACGATTAGCTGAAAATCCAGATAAACGCTTATCGGATGAGATGTTATTGCAGTTGATTGATAAATTTATTGATGAAGAATTGGCTGCTTACGATTATTTTGTAGCGATTTCTCCAAGTGGTGATGCGATTCATATTGTTGCCAGTCGGATTAATTTTGTAACGGGTAAAGCTATTGCTACATGGAAAGATAAGCAGCATATGCAACGTGGATTAGAGTTAGTGCAATTAGATGAGCATTGAGTGAGAGAATTAATATTGCGATCACGACTGAAAAGTTTGTGTTCCTGCTTTATGATTGAAGCGTCATTTAATCAATACCAAACCGTAAAATCTGGTTTACGCTCAATTGCAAATCTGGGAATGTTGGTGAGTTAATGATTTCGTCGCCACGAAATTGAGTAAGCTTGTATTCGTCGTCTTCTAGTACATAAACCGATATGGTGGGTTGTTTGGGATTACCAATGAAAAGTTTGCCCCCTAAGCCCTTGTAATCCACAATCCAATATTCCGGAATGCCCATTTCTCCATAATCGGCAAGTTTCTTGAGGTAGTCATCACGCCAATTGGTACTGACAACTTCCACAATTAACTTCACCGAGCTAGCATATTCTATTACCGATTCTTTTTCCCACCGGGTTTCCAAGCCAATAGTTTCTTCATTAAGAACGATGATATCGGGTTCATATCCAGATTTACCACTACGAGGTTTAACGATACATTCTCTGGGAATAAACCATATTCCACGTTTACCAATTTCTCTAACCTTAAAATTGAGTTCATCAATAATAAAACCAGTCAATTTAGAATGCGTACCCGTGGGTTTTGGCATTTCTACGATTTCCCCATCATGTAGTTCGTAACGTACCGTGCTGTTTTCTGGATACCACGCTAGGAATTCATCAAATGTTACTAGTTGCGGTAAAGCTTGTGTCATCGGATTCTCCCGTAGTTTCTTGACTACTGCACGCGAGCGTTTATTAATTATATTTATTGGTATTCTATGCGAACGCTCGTATTTTATTAATTATGAATCAATTATTAATAGCTTTGTTTAAAGATTATCAATTTACCATGATTACTGGAAACATTACACCTTATTAATATTTACAATTAAATAAAAACATTGATTTATTCACTTTCTCTCTAATATATTTTGGCAAATAAAGTTGTAAATCAAATAATTATTGTGATTATTACTTTTACTAACCTTTAATAGAACAATATTTGTACTTACTTTAATGGTATGATTTGGATAAAGTTTTGGGTGCTTTTAATAATTAATGATTCCAGAATTTGATGACAACGGAAATCTACCACCGGGAATATATTTTTGCGATGATTGGGAGGAGTTTAAAGAAAGGTTTGGTTATACAACAAAACGCGCTCAAATGATTTTAGGTATGGAAGATGCAATGGCTTCTTTAAAAGCTGCGGGGTGTCGAATATTTTATATTAATGGCAGCTTTGTGACGAGCGAAACAAAACCAAACGATTTTGATGCTTGTTGGGACCCTGATGCTGTTGATATCAACTACCTGAAAAAGAATTCTCCAACATTATTAAATTTTGCTAACAAACGAGCTGCCCAGAAAGCTAAATATAAAGGAGAATTGTTTCGTTCCGACCAGCCTTTAGATGATACAGGAAAAACATCTTTAGACTTTTTTCAAGGCGATAGAAGAGATAATAGGAAAGGGATTATCGCTATAGATTTATTAAGGTGGGAGCCTGATGATTAAAAATGACTTGGAATATGACGTTACCCTTTCTTGTGTTAATAAGATGGGGCGAGCAATCGCTATGTTAGAACGAGATGAAGATAAGAAGAATAATGACCCAGACACTTGGCAAATTCATTATGATGGCGTTACTTCTCAGCGTCAAGACCTTCAAGAGCAAGTAACCGAATATGAAGTGCTAATTGCCCATAATCCCAAAAACAAGATCGTGCTGCAAATCGAGAGTATGAATGAATTATCCGACTTATTAATTAAGGCGCGGATTGCTTTTAAGATTACTCAAGAAGAACTTGCCTATTTATGTGACTTTACTACCGAACAAATCAAATTATTTGAAGATAAAGATTACCAAAATGCATCCTATGTTGATTTTTTAGCAGTAGCTAATGCTTTGGGAGTTGAGATTGCTGATGGTAAATTTATTGCTAATTTAGATGATTTTTTTAGACAAAGGTTGGCTCATATAAGGTTACAAAATCATTTAGATGATAATATGAAAGCTGCTTCTTGAACTATCAATCGATTTGGGCAGCATGACACGAGTAGTGAATATCAAATGAATGCGTTTACGGAAAATAATCGAATTGTTTCTTCTACTTTCCCCATGTGAATGTAACCGCTGCCACAAGTTTTTACAACATTGCGCTCAAATTAATCCGTATCCTTTGAAGGGAATGCCGAACCATCATCCCAGGCTGGGTCATATTTGTATTTAACGCCGCTCCAATCATGCTCGACTTCATTCTTTTCGGAGTAAGTTGATGGTTGAAATAAAAGACCGTTGAGTGCTTCCCAGTTCCGGTTTTGTTCGGATGGTGAAGATGCGCCACTTGGATGCCCCACCAGAGGCGTATTTATATTCAACTCTTTAGGAGATTGCTTGGGTGGTGAAGTTGGGGACGGCTCTGGTTCTACATTGGGCGGGTTTATTTTTATTTCGTCATTTGTTTGCTTAGATGGTAAATAACTGTTACCCGAACGCTCTATATCCGGTGGGTTTATTTTTAAGAAGCTATTTCGTTGCGATTGTGGTGAAGGCGGTTTTGGTTTTGGCTGGGATTCAAAACGCTTCCAATCTCGATACTTGTTACGCTCAAACCACCTTAGCGATTCCCAAACGATGCTTTTGATATCAAATTCCAGTAATGCAATATAGTTTTGAATTGCTTGAAAACTATTTTTTGCTAACGACTCGCGGATGAAAGATATATGAATATTAATTATGTGCCTATCGGCGGAGTGATAACTTAATGCCTCGGCATAAGCAATACCCAACAAAGCAAGAATACTTTCTTTAATCTTTCTTTGTTTGGGGTCAGAATATCGCATCTCGTTAGCTGCTACTATTTTAATGTAAGATTCCTTCAAATATTCTTTGTCCAATATTTCTTTTTGACCTAAAACCACCCACCAGGGTTTATATTTTAGTAAATTGCTAATTTCTTTATTAACTAATTTAGCTCTTTGCTCATCATTAATATCGTCGCCAGTGTAGCGATTTACAAATGTTTTGCGGGAATAATTTATAGCGCTTTTGAATTCTCTTTCAATGCGATGCTTATTTAATTTCCTATTTTCTGGGGTATCTGGAGTTGTTTGAAGTAAATATCTCCACAATATTTGAACGCTTTCTTCCCAACCTGTAAAATTACCATCAACGTGACCGAATAATAGTCCATCAAACCAGTCTAGCGGAGGATAGTAATCGTATTTATTTTTAAATTTATCTTCTAGTCCATCTAAACCTGTTTGCTTATTAAAACTATTTACAGCACTGGTTTTAAGAAAGTTAACTTGTTTTTTCTGTTCTGGGGTAAGAACTTCTTCAAACTTACGCTTGCGTCTTTTAGCTTTAGGCTTAAAGCCAATGAATTCATATCCGCAGTGGGGACATACAGCAAGAAACTTGTTTATTTCAGATCCGCATTGAGGGCAAGTTTTAGTCTTTTCTGGTGGATCTTCTTTACCGTCGGGACAAAGTTTTAACTCAAAACTCCGCGTAGGCATTCCGATACGCCGTATATTCCCGCAAAAGTCAAAAAACCAGCAATCTTCTTTACCTTTAAATATTCGTAATCCACGTCCACAAATTTGTACCCACAATGCCCTAGATTTTATGGGACGGCATACCAGAATAGCGTTTACACTCGGCTCGTCGAAACCTTCACAAAGAACGCCAACGCTACTAATTAAATGCGTTTTACCCTTACTAAACTCATGAAAAATTACATCGCGCTCCCTTTCCGACGTATCACTAATAATGCATTTAGCTTGAATATCGTGAAGAAGAAACTGTCGTGCTAAATTTTCAGCTTGCTTTACCGTCGCACAAAAGGCGATTGGTTTACGCCATTTCTCTTGAGTTTTATCAAGATATATTTTAACTAGTTCGCGGTTAAAGGAGTCATCGCATACCTCAGCCATACTCGTTTGCGTGAATTCACCGTCGCTACTTTGTAATTTACTTTCATCTATCAAATGGGTGTAAGCAAACTGACGAGCGCGAGATAAGTGACCGCGCTCTATTAATTGGCTGGGATACGGTGCTTTTACTATATTGTCAAAAAATTGACAATACCCTTCTTTATTCTTAGACCTCCAAGGTGATGCAGACAATCCCAAGAAGTCAACTTTTTGATTAAGACACCAAACAGAGCCTGCGTAGGTGTCTAAAATTCGTCGCCAAACTTTGTAATAAGAAGCCGTATGTGCTTCGTCTAAGATAACTAAATCGATATCTGGTGGTAATTCTCGGTTTTGGATGGTTTGTAGCATTGCTATCTGAACCGACTTCGTATAATCGGGCAAAGCATAATCTGCCCAAATAATGCTCGGTTCAATGCCAAAAAAATTATTTAAGGTTTGTTTCGTTTGTTTGACAAGTTTACCGCGATGTACGAGAAATAATACTCTTTTACCTTGTTTCACGTAGTCGCCGATAATCTTGGACGCGATAACCGTCTTACCCGCTCCGGTGGGGGCGTAAACTAGAACGCGCTTTTTACCCTTAGAAAAAAAATTGTAAACATTTTTTATGACTTCTTCTTGATAATCCCGTAGAATCAACTCCTCGGTCTTCGAGGCAATCGCTATAGTATTGTTTTCAATAAATGATTGTGTCATTTATATTTTTATTAACGAATAATTTTTACTACCTCAAACACCCCAAACGCTGTTTAGTTCGTTTTTTTTGTCCGGTATAACACAAGCGCATAAAAAATACTACTTTTAACTTCGACCCTGCGGATAACAACTTGGGAATTCGGATATTGGACGCGAGCGGATGGAACGAGCCTTACAAGCGTGCAAAGCATCAGCATTGGGAAGGCTCGGAAGATATGGAACCCTCTCCGCATTAATAGAGCCGCATTACCGAGCAATAGAACTTGGTTATTTGGATGCATCCGAGCCGGGAAATAGTTCGACTCGCTTGCTTGTAGAAGGGCGAATATTTTTTTGATTCAGATGAAACTTCTGGTTGGATGATTGGAGTAAATGATTTGTTCGATGGTTTACCATGCTACCTGGCGGTTGCATCCAGCTACTAAACAATTGGACAAGACGTATCAATTAAATATAAAAAACCCACATACATATGTAGAGTTTGGGGACTTTTGTTTGTTTCTATTATTTGGATTTATCATCGGGTTTATTTTCGTTTTTAGCTGCGGCTTGTTAGATAGGCTTCATTAGCTATGCGATCGCCTCGAACCCAGCGTTCAATCTTATACATAGTAACGATTATGGCGAAAAATCAATCGTTTTTACTAATTGGCGTTACGCTTCCGTCTGGATGTCTTAGGCAGTTTTTACCATCAATAACTTCAACGAATGCAACACAGGACGGCATGCATTCGTGCCTTTGCATCATCTACAGCTTTCTGAGAAGACAGCATTTAACTCTTCTGTATTCATATCCCAAAACGGTTTGCTTTTTTTACTATCTTCTGAACTCATCGCAATTCCATGTAATTCCATAAGTTACCTCATTTTAACCCGAACGATTTATCACATTCGAGCGTAGCTGCGGCAATAATATTTCTACCTAGATTATCGAAGTGGTTCATTTGTCCCACACCAATAAATTAACTGTTCGATAACGTAATTGCGATCGCTCTTTTCAGATTTATGCTTTTTCTTTATTTTATTGCGTTCGGAGTTCTTCAACTTTTTGATTAAAGATTTTTTCAGAAATTTCATTTCAACTCACTATAACTTTCCGCAGTGGTTGCTAACAAGAATGTAGGTTTTTTATAAATAATTCTGCAATTCTGCCGCTTTTTACATACCTTGTCCACCCACATAACGAACAATTCCACTACCAAATACCGGCAACTGTTGGATACTAACGAGTAACTGTAGGGTACTGCAATTAGATTAGAAATGCATCAATATAGCTACTGTGGGGTACTGTTGGGTGATGGTGGGCTACCGTATTTTGAGTATGAAAAATTGGTAAAAATTAAGTAAAAATTCGTGGTAGAGAATTTAAGTGTATGGCGGATTAAAAAAAAAGAAATAAAGTTGAAATACGTTTTAGTTTTAGCACGTCGTCGATTAATTTTAAATGGAAAAATAAATTAGTCGAGATATATTATCCCAACCAATAATGAAAACTCACAATTATAAATTCATAATTTTCATATGATTTTACAAACCCAGATTTATGTTTCGCAAATCTGATTGTCGGTGAAAGGATAATAATATTGCCGTTTTTACGTAAGAAATGCTTCCAATTTTCGGCAACCGGAATGGTTCCAGTCGCGGCAATCTCTATGGGTTAACCGATACAAAAATTTCAGGCATCGCATGGCGGCTCGTAGTAGAATCGCTACTTTCACCCCACAAACCCGCTCCGAGACGCGGATGGGGCGTGGCGAAAGCTCTTATCAACAAGCGGAAGGTAAGCTATTGATAAGAGCTTTCGGTTGCTATATCCCCAGCCACGGTTTTAAGTCGCTTCGCCTCACTTTTAAGAATGCTCCGCGTTTAGTTCTGACCTTTACAATTGGGCTTTGCCCCACCTCCCAGATTTCTACTTGTTCCCCTTTATAATCACCGTCGCGGTTTAGTCCCGGATACCAAGCCCGCGTGGCAGCTTTCTTGATATGCGCCCGATGATGTGAAGAAAGGGAAGATACTGCTTTAGATAAATCTTCTTCGCGAGCATTTAATACGAGTTTTCCTAATTCGTAAATATTATCCCATGAGGCTAACATCAGCTTTATGAGTGGCCTTCTTAGTTCGGTAGAGGAGCTACTCCCTTCTGGAATTGAGTTCGTATTGCTAACCCGCGTTTCTTGTGTCTCCCAGGGGTCATCAATTACAGCGTCCTGAGAGTTTATCTTGAGATTGTTAGTTTTTACCAGAGCGACCTTAGAAGCTAACCTGTTGCTTATTGAAACGTCTGTATGCTTATGAGTTAGTTGATTGTTATTTTCAACGTCCGCTTTCTGTTCAACCCCATGATTGTTGGAAGAAACGGAGCGTTCCGATTTAGACGACGGTGAATTGTTTTTGTGAGAATAATCCGTTCCAACTTCAGTTGACGAATTGTTAATCTCAACGTCCGCTGTTATCTCAGCCCCATGACTGTTAGTTTCAACTTTATCCACTTGTTTTTGTGCTAGTGGGTTCGACGTTTCAATTTTGTTACGAAAAGTTTCAACTTTATCGATCGCTGTATTGCTACGATTTGTTTCAATTTCATTGATCGCTGTATTGTTACGATTTGTTTCAATGGCAGTTTCTAACTGTGGACCGCTTAGAGTGACGACAACACCAGGAGTACTTTCTGCCCAACGTCGTATATGATCCCGTAGAATTGGCGCATTCCACTGTGCTTGTTTACGAGCAAGCGTTTTTTGTAAATCAGATGATGGTGCTTCTTCCACACCCGATAGCGAGAAAGGCGCTTCTAACCCTTTTAGTACGGGCGCTTCCAACTGAGGTAAGGGTTTAATTGCAACCTGAGAATGTGCTTCATGATAATCAACCGTAATATCAGATGGGGTATTTGACTTACTAGGAAGCGCTATTCGCGTACCACGCTTAATCACCGCATCTAAATTTTCCATCAATTGCCTTACGTTTTCCGGTGTTGGATCGGGAAGGCTTTCAATAAACCAACTCGGTAAAACATTTGCTGAAGAAGCATCACAGCTTTGAGCTTGATTAACTTTTTCTGTAATAGCCCGAACTTCGTTCATAAATTGCGGGAATAGCACCGCCGTGGTCTTCTCACGATTGCGGTAAAACTCGCTATAAGCATTACCGTAAGCGTCAGTCTCCCATTTACCCCCCTGGGGCTTATAGTGAATGGTCGCCCTCCAATTCAAGAATGCGGGGAAGGGCTGAGCGATTGCTATCTCCCATATCTCTTGGACTACATTCTGTTCAATAGTTCGCTTATCTCGAAGTTGCGAATTTCGTAGAGATTTATCTTGATCATTAATTCGCTTTTCCCGTATTTGTGAACTTCGCGGAGATTTGTCTACTTTTGGGATTTTGGGTATAGCCGATAATTGCTTTTTGTCAGTGTTCTGGTCTGGGTAATACTCACTGCTCGCATTTGCTAAATTTTCTTTTTTTCTCTCAAAAGTATTTTCTTCGTCTTTGGTAAGAGAAAGGTTTTCTTTGTATATAGATGAAGATTCCGAATGGAATATCCGGTCGTCGCTCTGGGAATCACCGGATGTTCTAATATGAACATCGGCTTGGTGAGCGGGTTCTAGCGGTTCTTTCCCATTTTCTTCGGGTAAATCATTTTCTTGGTCTTCAAATAGCTCACAGCCGGTAAGCTCTTTGATTTTTTCGACGCATAAAGTAACCCAGGTTGTGTTGTTCCACGAACTAAATCCCACTGGCTTTTCTCCCTTGAGGCTATGCCTCTGCTCCGCAAAAGTTGTTTTTTCAATCAAACCCAGGGAAGCAAGCGCCCTTATCATCTTTCCAAGCTGACTAATTGTTAAGCTCTTTATTTGTGAAATCCATTTTTTATAGGTGTTGTAAATCCAGTGTTTGCCGTCTCGTGTGATATGACCACACCCTTCCTTTTTCAGCCAGTAGTGAAGTTGGCTTAAGAAGATGGCTGCTTCTCCTGGATGAGGAATGCCTAGTTCCCGTAATGCTCCTGCTAAATCTGGGTTGTAGAGTAAGGTGAATTTCATTATCCTACCTCCACGCAATCTGGAAGTGAACGAGCAGTCAACTGAGTAATAATGAAATTTTCTTTTTTCTGGGTAGATACTGTAGGTTTCATTTTTTTCTCCAATTCTTGAGATGTTCCTGAATTGGAGGAGGGTTGCTTTACCACCGTGTGCTTGAATTAGGCTTTATGGCTCGGAGCCGGGATTAATGTCAATTTTTGAGTGACGTGAGTCCGGCACGTTTTGGAACCGCGTTATCAACAGCGATAATTAAAGCTCTTATTTTAGAAAAAATAATGGGAGTATCATCGCTGTCTTGTAGTCCCTGCCTTGCATAGGGTCTGGTGAATTTAACCAATATGAAAGCTACAGAACCAAGATATTTTCCAAAAAATTGACAAAAAAATCCCACCTAACTCATATCTTTTGACAACTTACTGTAGTAAGATATGAGTAAGCACGCAGCGGCGTGGCACAAGTACGTCTTTTGTGTAACTTAGATGTGGAATAAGTTTCTGACGCTCACTACCACTTCTTAGTTGTTTGACGACTTAACCCGCCTCCTGCACCCAAATTTTTAAAAATCATAAAAAAGGTTCAATCCTTTTTTATTCAGGCACACCCAATTACTGGGAATCTATTGCCTGTTTTTTTTGCCCTCCATCAAAATGTAAACTTTTATTTCAGTTAAGTGGTTTCCTGACTTCCCTTATGGTAAGGGGAGAAATTGTCAAGGAAATTACTGAAGATTTCTGCCTTATTGTACATCTACGCAGACTCATAATGCAGTTATTAGAGCAAAAATAATCAGCTAATTTCATCATTTCTCAAGAGCCAAGCTTCACTATATATCTGTATATTCATAAAACTATCCTTTATTGTTAACTGTTAAGCACATTGATTAATGCAAGCATTTTTCCTTCGTTGGTTCAACGTAATGGTGTTATGAAGTGCTATAAAAGCTTCGCCAAAGCTTTAGTTGCGCTTCTTCAACTCGGTGGGTACGAGGGCTTGGAAGATTCAGCCAAGCAAGAAAAAATTAAACGATTGATGTTATTTAACTCCGTAAATTATCTTCATATATGAATACTATTCGCTTTTTTCTTTTCGTAAAGAGGACTTTTTGCTTGGGAAGTCTCCTTTGTCTTTAATTTGATTAATACCTGTTTCGATTAGAAAAGCAGCAAGATTCGCCGTTGGACGACCCTGCAAATCTGCCAAAGCTTCTAAGTCTTCAAAAATCGAATCCGGAACTGTAACTGTGAATCGCTTGCTCACACCATTTTCCATAAAGACTGCATCCTATATAGTACGCGATAGATTACTTTAGAACTAAAAAGCATCTTATAAGACTCTTTCTGTATTCTAATTGTATGCTAAGGTTGTGATATTGTAATTACTTTCATGAAATTTTTCACCCTTTTAAAGCGCTGAAATACAGTCTATGGCGGGAGGTGCAGCCATTTTGTCAACAAGTGAAAACATTAAAACTGCTGCTATGTGGAGGTTATGCACTGTAATTTTTATCAGTGCGTGAGAATTTTTCAGTGCGTTCCCTTCTTACAGCAGCAACCTATACGGTGCGCTCTTGCCTTGCACAATCATCGGTATCAAATATTGACTGTCTTCGGGGATATAAAAAATGAGGTTGTCATCACGTCCATTAAAAGATTTTTACGAGTCCAAATTGGGTAAAAAGATTAGCGATTCTAGCTGGTACAGAATTCAAGACTGCTTGCGTGGAACTTGTGGAGAAGTAACTTACGAGAATTTAGAAACTTACGCGACTATGCGTAAAGCTTGCCAGCGGCTACCAATTCAATTATCAGAATTTGCTCAAGTTTGGCAGGAGGTAGAAACAATCAGGAATTCTAAAGAAGAATTAATTGTTGGAAGTAAATTTAGAAAGATATTGAGCCAAAAAATTCCTTCTTCTATTCCAGATATTACCTTTTATCGTTAGTTTTACCGTGCCGGATTGAATTTTAGAAAAAGGGAAGAATACACACCCTCCGAATTAGTACCAGTCGTAGTCAGTGCATTTTGTTGGTATTTACGCAAATCAAAGGAGCGCTAAGAATGGCTAAAACAGATTTTATTAAACGTATTCAGAAACGATTGTCCGATAAAGGAATCAAAATAAGTAGAAATGATTTAAAAGCTGAAATATCCTCACTTGGTTTTGATTATTCCGCTTTAGGTGAAAAGAATGTTGATACGATTACTCAATTGCTTTTAGACAAACATCTTTCAAAAGAATTAGCGGTATCGGAACCAGAAGAAATTACAGCTGCTCCATCGGACGAGTATCACGCATCTACACCAAATTCAACCGCAATTACCAATCAACAAAAAGAACAATTAATATCAGTACAAGCCCAATCTATGGGTATTTCTCTTAGCGAATCAGAAATAACAGATATTTCTCAAACCGTTAGCGACTCATTCACCGATTTCGTTAATGCTGTAGAAACTATCAACTCATCAATCAAAAATTACGCTCAAAGTAAATTTGATGAAGTTGAGCAAAAAATTGATGCTAGCAATAGCAACCTGCGTGACTATATCAATAACAGAACTACTAGTTTACAAAGAAAGAGTGTAGAAGGAGCTATAACAGCAAAGGAGGTACTAGAGCAAAAAAGCTCTAGTCTTAAAAGCTTCTCCAAAAAGCTCGCAGCAGCATTCAAAACACAGTAAATACTCAACATTTACTGGAGCATTAAAGCTACTATCAATCCTTATTCCTGCTTTATTCCTAATAGATTACTGCTACCAATCGATCAGCTATCACTTCAAATACCAAGCCTACTTAGAAAGAAAAGATAGGGTACAGCAATACCAACAGTGGATGAACTATCAATGCACAGAAATATTAACAGAAGAGAGGATTAATCGTTGTGAAAAATACTGGCAAGCTAAAGAACTTGGTTTCTTCAAAATCTCGCCACCTAGAAAGACAACTACGTGGGAAATTCAACGCTTCCACAAACCTAGTTTATAGAGCATTAATGGGCGACCAAAAAGCACTAAAACTAATCGGTCAAATGGGAAATGACGGAGCCAAAATAAGCGATTTTGCTCCTAAAGTTAAAGACAATATGCTTGCTGCTATCAAAGGAGCAGAAGATTTAAACACAACTCTTGCAGCTATTTATAAACAAGCTGGAGTCAGTGGAGAACGTATCGAACGAGAAATCCAATCAGCCACCCTCGCTGACGATAAACTAGCGAATCAACTAGAAGAATTAAACCTTGACTTTGAAGGAGCTAAAAGTAGAGAGGAATTACGACATAAACAAGCTAAAGAACATATTACATTAAAAGCTTGGGTTGATAGACATATGATGAGTATTGATGGCGAATACAAGATGCTGCAAGAAGAATTAAAAACAGAAGTAAGGCAGCAAACAATTGATTTACAACACGATAAAGAACTAGGTAACTATTATCTTGATGCTGGCGATAATGCTAGAGATGATTTAAAGCCCAAGAAACAATACGCA
>NZ_JAYGHM010000042.1:0-51772 GCF_034931125.1 Rivularia sp. UHCC 0363
AGGAAAGTAAAACCAAATTAACGCTGATTAAAAGCATTCATACTGCAATCTGGATATTCTTCAATGTTGTGATTTTTTATATGCTGTATGCAGCAATCGCCAATAAACTCGATCGCTGGCTTTGGATGGGTTATGGATTTATACTTATAGAAGGGCTGATTCTCCTCACGTTCAAATCCCACTGCCCATTAAATCTGCTGGCTCGAAAATACTCCAATTCCACCCAGGACAATTTTGATATTTACTTGCCAGCTTGGTTAGCCAAGTACACGAAGTTAATCTACACCACTATTTTTGCGATCGTTACGATCATCACCCTCTATCAAATGTTGAATTAAAAAACACTAAAACACTGGAAGCAATGATGACCAAACAAATTTCTCTTGATGCGCTATGGGATTCAGCCACATCTCAGGATCGTATATTCCACTTAGATAACTTCACTCACCTGCCAGAAGCCGCCAGACGATATCTTGAACATGCGATCGCGCCTGGAACACAAATCGCCTCTGCGGTTCGACTGTGGATGCATGGAGAAATGAAACTCGGAAAACATTGGCATTCATTTAAAGCAGAAGAAGTGATTTGCAGGGATCGAGGCATGATTTGGCAGGCGACGACTGAGATGAATGGCTTACCGATTTTGGGAGAGGATCGCATCGTGGATGGCGTTGGAAATGCTTCGTGGAATACCATACAGAGAGGCGGAGAGGATATCACTCGATCATGTGTGGGACGAGTTCAGGCCGAGTCGGTCTGGCTACCATCTGTTCTCTGTAACCCTGACATCATCTGGACGGAGTTAAGCGCTTCCCAAGTTCAGGCAACCTTCACAGCACTCGGAGAACCGGCCAAGATTACCCTGACGGTTTCCAGTCAGGGAGTCTTGGAGCAGATCAAAGTTGATCGCTGGGGCAGCCTAGAAGGTGAAGCGTTTCACTATTCCGATTTTGGTGGCATAGTCGAGGATAGTGGCACCTTCGACGGCTACACGATCCCGACTCGTCTTCGCATTGGCTGGTTCTTCGGTAGTGAACGATTTGAGTCAGAAGGAGAATCCTTTCACTGCACGATTGATAATGCAATCTATCGATAAACCGAATATACGTCACAGGAAAGGGTGAAGAATGAGAAAATATCCCATTGCTTGGTTCTATATCTTAGCCTTTGGTATTTCATGGCTTGGCATGATATCAGTCGTCTTAGTTTCGCGAGGCATTGCCCCGGTTTACCGTCCTCTCTTCCTGGTTCTTTCTATCTTTTATGCCATTGGTCCTGCACTTGCGGCTGTGATTGTGTCACAGATAGCATATGGCAAGACAGGAGTTTGGGATTTGCTCAAGGGACTGATCCGATGGCGAGTTGGAGCAATCTGGTACATTATAGCGATTCTAGGGTCTGTGGTTCCCATCCTGGCGGCGCAACTCATCACGAAATTACTGGGCTTGTCCGTCACTATCGCACTGCCACCAGTCGAACTATCTCCCTATGTTATTTTCGCTGGTGCAGTAAATTTCCTTGCCAATACGTGCGAAGAAATTGGGTGGCGGGGCTTTGCATTACCACACTTGCAGAAACGGCATAATGCTTTGTATGCCACCTTAATTGTGGGGATTTTGTGGGGTTTATGGCATTTACCGCTTATCTTTTTGGCGGGACCGATGTCTGAATACCCTTTCCTCTGGTTCATTAGCATCGCAGCAGATGCTTTTATCTACACCTGGATCTATAACAGTACGAAAGGCAGTATTTTGCCAGTGGCGCTTTTGCATGGTTCAGGGAACATAGTTGTAGCATTTATAACTGGCGTGTCTCCTATCGCTTACGCTCTCGTGAATTGCGTTGTGGCGATCATCCTGATAGCAGTGCTTGGAAGAGCTAATCTCTCTCGTCGAGAAAAAATTTGCGCTGGCTAACAATTCAAATGTAGCGGACGGTTGAGACAAACAAGGAGCCAGTCGCGCTCTAGAGCATCTCGCAAATCTAGTGCCGTCCGTCGCTCACAAACAAATCAATGGGCAGATCGAAGATGTACCTGTGAGTGCATTAGCTGAAGCAGATCAAATTCTCATTCGTCCGGGTGAACAAATCCCAATTGATGGTGAAGTTGGTGATGGCATCAATGATGCCCCGGCTTTAACTGAGGCAGATTTAGGATTAGCGATCGGTGCTGGAACAAATGTGGCGATTGAGTCGGCTGATTTAGTTTTAGTTAAAAGCGATCCACTGGATGCTACTTATGCACTGAAACTGGCAAAAGCCACCTACAACAAAATGATTCAGAACTTGTTTTGGGCAACCGGGTATAACGTCATTGGCATTCCCTTGGCGGCAGGAATTGCAGCACCGTTCGGCATTGTCTTATCGCCAGCAGTGGGTGCAGTCCTGATGAGTATTTCCACAGTTGTTGTTTCAATTAATGCCATGTTATTACGTCGCGTTCGTTTGCATGATTAGGTGTAGAAGAGTAAAAGCGGGTGATTGGTACATTTCCTGTTCTTATGAAATAGAAGCGCAACCGACTGATAAAAAATATCCTTACGTTGGTGTCGATTTAGGAATTAACACTTTGGCAACTCTTTCTACAGGAGTTGTTTTTATCAACCCAAAAGCTTTAAAGAGAGCTAGAAAGAAGTTATCTAAATTAAGTAGGTCGGCGTTGAAAATTGTAATTAAGACAAGGCAGTAGGTGTAAGGGTTTAAAGCTAATTTACATTCTGTTACATAGTTATGTTTATTCCTGCCGACTTACTTACAGCGTCAATTAGCTCTAAAAGCAAAAGGCTGTAATCGTTATAAAAAACAAAAGCTGAGAATATCTAAACTACATCGACGTATTACTAATATTCGGCAAGATGTAACTCATAAAGCTACTACATTTATCTGCAAAAACCACGCAATAGTAGCTTTGGAAGATTTAAACATTAGTGGAATGTTGAAAAACCACAAGTCGATGCTAATTTTTATGAATTCCGCCGATAGGTTGAATACAAAGTAGTTAGATATGGTGGAAAAGTTATCTTTGTAGATAAATTTTATCCATCTACTAAAAAGTGTTCAAACTGTGGGAAAATTAGAGAAATCAGTTTGTCTGAGCGTGTTTACGTCTGTGAGAAATGCCACCATACTCAAAAAAAAGACTTAAACGCATCTAAAAATTTAGAAAATTATGCGCGGTTGGCTGAATCGTGCCTGGACGTTGAGGGATAACTGCTCCCATGCTCCCATTGAAACGTCAAATAATGTCTAGGCTTGTCTAGAATTTATATAGCAGATTCTTGATCGCTTACCCAAGATATTAATATTTGTTAAATACAGTACAAGATGCAAGTCAATAAATCTCATCAGTCTGTGGTTCTTGAAAAAGAAGCAGCAAAAAAATTGAAGTTTGGCAAGAATAGTGGGTTTAAGACGGAACTAAGACGAAGGGTTGACGAACTTTTTCAAAATCCAGATCGCAAGGCTCGTGATTGTCCGCAAATGTATGCGAAAACCATTATCTTGTTGTTTAGCTTTTTCTTTTTATATTCTCTATTAGTTTTGGTAGCTCAGACATGGTGGCAGGTAATTCCCTTGTGCATTATGCTCGGTGTCGTTACCGCAGGCATTGGTTTTGGTATTCAACATGACGGC
Source organism: Rivularia sp. UHCC 0363 (assembly GCF_034931125.1). NCBI lineage: Bacteria > Bacillati > Cyanobacteriota > Cyanophyceae > Nostocales > Rivulariaceae > Rivularia > Rivularia sp. UHCC 0363. Next base: position 3,634 of record NZ_JAYGHM010000042.1, read on the forward strand.
GCACATCACGCATATTCCGATTCGCTATGGGTTAATAAGCTCATGGCGATAAGTTTAGATTTGATTGGCGGCAGTTCTTATATTTGGCATTGGAAGCACGATGTTCTCCATCATACCTATACCAATATTGCTGGTTATGACATGGATTTGGAGGTGGGAATTTTTGGGCGACTTTCTCCTTCTCATCCGCACTTAGCCTTCCATCGTTGGCAACATTATTATTTGTGGTTGTTGTATGGATTGCTAGCGATTAAGTGGCATTTTTATGATGATTTTTATTATCTGATCGCTGGCAAAATTGGCGATCGCCGCTATCCAGGTCCTAAGTCCAGTAATCTAGTGATATTTTTTGGTGGCAAACTGGTATTTTTCGCACTTGCCTTTGCGATTCCGTTACAATTTCATGCGCTATCGCAAGTTTTAGCGAGCTATGGATTAGTAGCTGTCACCTTGGGAGTAGTGCTGAGCGTAGTATTTCAATTAGCGCATGTGGTCGAAGAAGCCGATTTCCCATTACCAATTGCCGAGTTGAGTTTCATTGAGAAAGATTGGGCGGTGCATCAGATCGAAACAACGATAAACTTCTCTCGGAATAACCATTTGATGACATGGCTTCTGGGTGGATTGAATTTCCAAGTCGAGCATCATTTATTTCCCAATATCTGCCATATTAACTATCCTGAACTATCTAAAGTCGTAGAGCAGACTTGTCGAGAATATGGATTGAGATATAACCAACATAGTTCTTTTTGGTCAGGATTATCATCCCATTATCGTTGGCTACGAAAAATGGGAACTACTTTTTAGATTTTTTGAGTCTTTTTCGGCAAGAGCGATCGATAATGGTTCGGATATCTCAGGCACAATCTTAGGGCAAACGCATCTTAATGCGCTCCCAATAAAAATGATTGACTACGTAATTTATGCATGAAAGTCTCGATACTAAAAAACATATTTAAGTAAGTCAGCACAAATAAACCGAATCATGTAACAGAATGTAAACAATCATCAAACCCCTGCGATTGCTGAGTCCCAAGGGGACACGCTCCGCGAACGTTTCACTCCGTTCCACTCGCAATGACATACCTTGCTTTTTTTACGCCGACTTACTTAATATCTAGTAAGCTATTAGCCTAATTTTACAACTTTTTTCTCCTGTACTAAGATTTGAGAGTTAAAAACATGACCGAAAATAAGGGATACAAGCCCCGTCCTAAAGGAGCGGCTTTTCTTGATTTCTAATATATTGCTTAAGAACTTCTAGTGGCGCTCCACCTACAGAAATAGCAAAATAACTTGGACTCCATAAAGATTCTTTGTGTGGTTTCTTATATCCTGCTTGCCCATAACGACGACTAGAAACGCCTTTTAGCGCATTTACTATTTGAGAGATAGACAACTTGGGCGGATACTCAATCAGTGCGTGGACGTGATTCCCTTCTCCATTAAACTCGATTACTTGAAAGTCCATTTTCTCGGCGACTTCTTTAAACGATTTTTCAATTAAATCAATACTGTTTGATGTGAATACAGGCTTACGATATTTTGTCACACAGACCAAATGTATTTTTAAATCTGTAACACTGTGCCTTTCTCTCCTAAATGTGTTTGTCATTTTGTGCAGACCAATATACAATACGAATACATACCAATCATATCATCAACCATGAAAGCCAGGTATCAGTATCGTTTCTACCCAACAGACCAACAGCGACAGAGCTTGGCTCAGCTATTTGGTTGCGTCCGTGTGGTTTGGAACGATGCCTTGGCTATCTGTAAGCAGTCTGAAAGACTACCGAGTAATAACGACTTGCAAAAGTTAGTGATTACTCAAGCAAAGAAAACTGTTGAACGTACTTGGTTGTCTGAAGTTTCTAATATCCCATTACAGCAGTCTGTTGCTGATTTAGGTGTTGCTTTTAAAAACTTTTTCAGTTCTTTAAAGGGGAACCGTAAGGGCAAAAAAGTTGGTATACCAAGGTTTAAAAAGAAAACAAACCAACAATCAGCACGGTTTAGAATTGGTGGTTTTTCGATCAAAGGGAATAAAATTTATCTAGCTAAAATTGGTAATATTAAACCAATTTGGTCAAGAGAATTACCGTCTGCACCTAGTTCTGTCACTGTAATAAAGGATTGCGCTAATCGATACTTTTTAAGCTTTGTGGTAGAAGTTGAGCCTGTTAATATTGATGCTAAAAACCAAAGCATTGGTATTGACTTGGGGATAAAAACTTTTGCCTTTATGAGCAATGGGGAGAAAGCAGAAAGCCCTGATTATTCAAAGTTAGATCGGAGAGTCCGCAAATTTCAAAAGAAACTAGCACGTCAACCTGCATACTCGCGGCGTAGAAATAGAACTAGAATTAAAATTGCAAACCTGCACAATCAAATTGCGGATACTCGCAAAGACTTTCTACACAAACTATCCAGCAAAGTCGTTTGTGAAAATAAAACTATTGTTTTGGAAGATTTGAACGTGTCAGGAATGGCTAAAAATCGTAAACTTTCTAGAGCAATTAGCCTTCAAGGTTGGAGAGAGTTTAGAACACTATGTGATGCTAAATCTCAAAAATACAGCCGTGAGTTTGTTGTTATCAGTCGGTGGGAACCAACTAGTCAGGTATGTTCTGAATGCGGTTACAGATGGGGCAAACTTGATTTAAAAATTCGGACAATTCAATGTTTAAATTGCGGAATCGAACACGACCGTGATGAGAATGCCGCAAAAAATATAAATAAAGTCGGGACAGGGCATTGCCACGACTCTAAACGGACGCAGAGGAATTGTAAGACTACTTCGGTAGCAGAATCCGTTGAAGCGTCAAGAATCACCGCACCTTCAGGTCGGTGAGTATGTCAAGATTTGATTCGTCCTTTTATTGTACCACCAGGGCAGAAGATTTCCCTTACTAAAGACTATGGTTTTGGGGAGTCATTTTGGCAAACGTGCGATACGCGAAGCGTCAAGCCTTCGGCTTATCGCGCAGTGCATAATTGTAACTTCACGAGCAATCCGCTTGAGTTGCGTGGAAACGGGAGTTTGTTCTCGAACGGCTTGCAAAGTCGGAGTTACCTGACGGGATTCACTAAGTTCTGATATGCGATCGGTATGTAACTGTTGAACGCGATCGTGAATTTCTTCAAGATGAATAGTCAAATCTGGTAAAGGCTGGGGTAGAAGCCCTTTTTCGAGACAATTCGCTAAATTTTCTAAAACTTGGACAATAGTATCGGTAAATAGCTCGATATTGGCAAATTGCTCCTGTACGTTAAATTCTCGCTGATGTTCGGCTAAGGTTGTTACCGAGCTAAAAAAGCCACGAATGTAGAGTATTAGCGTCATTACAGGTTCCACTTCTCCTCGAACGTGACTGGGATCGTCGCACAACCGTTGAACCGCAGCCGCAGCATTAGCATTTTCTAGTGATGCTTGATGAGACAATATCCCGAAAGCATTAATAGACGCATCTTGTACTGGATTAAAATAACTACTAATAACCTGTTGAAAGTAGACAAGGTTGGCTCGAATTGTCTTTGACAGTTGTGCTGGGAGAAGAGTCCGCTCCCAACTGGGGAACAATAGATAACTGCCAAGCAGCGCTAAAGCACCTCCAGCGAAGCTATAAACGATACGCAATAATCCAATATTCCAGCCATCTGCACCAGTTGTGTTGAGTAATAATATGATGATGGGAGTAAGCAAAGTCACAAATATTGTATAGTTTAGCGGTCGCATTGACCAAGCAGCAACTATCAGCACCCCCGAACAAATAGCGATCGCCAATTGATTATGAATCAACACTACTAAGGTAATGCCAATAATTCCCCCGAATACAGTTCCCACAATCCTTTGCACAGTTCTCATAGAGGTGCCGCCAAAGTTGGGCTTAAGTGCAAATATAACCGTTAGCGTTACCCAATAGCCTCTAGGTATCTGTAACACGGAAACAAGAAACTCCGCAGCCGTTGCTATCAATGCTAATCGCAACGCATGACGAAAAATAACTGAACGAAAAGTCAGGTTATTTCGCAATGTGTCAACGATTGAAGAAGGCTTTGGTAGTGTCGTTTGCTTTGGGTTTCGCTCGGCAATGCTAAGGGCTTCTCCTTTTTGCAAATCGGTAACAATTTTTGCATCTGTATAAAGCTGTTGTGCCAATGCTTTAAGATTAGTGACAATTTTGTTAATGTTAGCCAAATTAGCGTAGTCATCTGTCTGAAAATCGATTTCCCCATCAATTACTTGCGATCGCATTACTTGCCACTGGTGTTCTAATGCCTCGATAGCTCGATTTAGATCCTCAAAATAAACATTTTTCTTTTCAGAGGCGATCGCTTTTGATAACATTTGCAGAGCTATTGCCAATTGTTTTATAACCTGCTGAATTTCGAGGTGCAATTGCCCAAACCAAGAATCTTCTGACGCGATGATTAACAGTTCCACCAATGCTACAGTCGAATTAAAAATTTGGCTGGCATCTTCCATTAAGACAAGTAGCTGATTTCCTCGCAAGTTAACTGCATCTTGCCCCGTCCATACAGCCGACCAGACCTCACGGGTAGATGCTAAAGCCTGGGTTACAGTATCTTGAGATTGTAAAAATTCTCCTGCTTGCGATCGTTGCTCTTCTGGAGTCAAACCGATCTCGCTGGCTGATTCCACAAAACTGCTCAATGTAGTATAACAATTAGCAACAGCCTGCATTACGGGTGCATAAGGGCGCAATACCCATAGCCCCAAAGACATTACCATCGCCCATCCGCCACCCGCAAGACACAGCAAACATTGTATTACAACTGTTGATAAGTCAGGAGAAGTAAACTTAGCAACCGAGATTACAAACATAATTGAGGTGACTAAGCTGACGGTTGCAGCTGTACTGCCATACACATTTGCTAAACCTGCCAAAAATATTACAATAAACGTCGTCGGTATAGCTAGTGTCGGGTTGCTACCAACCAAACTTGCTATTAACAAAGCTCCTGTCATCCCAATCGTTGCCGCGCTCATTGCAACTGCCTTCTGGCGATAGGCTCCACCAACGTCCGCCATACCCACAAACATAGCCCCCAGCACTACAATTACAGTTGCAGCCGGATGACCGACAAGAATTCCAACTCCAATCGGAGCTATCAGCATCACAAGAGTACGTAATCCGTAGACAATGGCAGGTTTACCGGGCTGAAGTTGAAAATGTTGCCACAGCCATTTGAGAGGAGATGGATTTTCAGATGACATTATTTAAGTTGGGGATTAGTTTGTTACGTTAAGTCAGGAGCGAACAACTCTTAGCAAATAGTTATTAACCGTCTTCTACTGACTTCGTTTGAAAGATTGCTCTAAGTTCAACAGGAATGTTCGTGCAATTATAATAGCCGAATTCATTAACGTTATACATTTTGTTTATTATTTAATTCTTACCAGGACTTACGCAACTGGCACATTGCGATCGCCAATAAATAGTACATAATTACTGTTAAAACAATTTATAAAATTAGCTTGGACTTGTGATTGTTAACAGTAATTAATCAAATAAAGTTGTCTTTCAAATTTTATGAGAAAATGATTATAAAGTGCATCAATAAATTAGTTAGCGATGAGATTTACTAAACTTGATTATTGCCAATACTTACTAAGTAGTCAAATTAATTATACACTTACGAATTTAGCAGAACATTTAGAACAAATTAGCCATGATAAAATCAATCGCTATCTTAAGAGTGAAAAACTAACCCCACGTCTACTCTGGGATAACGTCAAAGATTTAATTGTTACTGATGAGGATGCTTATATTATATTTGATGATACAGTTGTAGATAAAAGATTCTCTGAAGAAATAGAAATAGTACGAAGACAGTATAGTGGTAATGAGCATGGTATTGTCAGAGGGATTGGAATAGTAAATTGTATATATGTAAATCCTAAAACTCTTAATTTTTGGGTAATAGATTATCGTATATTCAACCCTGAAAATGATGGTTTAACCAAGATTGATCATGTGAAAGATATGCTGAAAGGGCTTGTATATCAAAGAAATCTGCCTTTCGATACAGTTTTGATGGATACTTGGTATGCAGTCAACAATTTAATGCTTTATATTGATAGCTTAGATAAAATTTATTATTGCCCTTTAAAGACTAATCGTTTAGTTGATGATAGTTTTGGTAAAGAAAAATATAAAAATATTGAATTATTAGAATGGAGTAATGAAGATTTAAAATGTGGTAAAATAATAAAAATTAAAGCTTTCCCTGCTGAGAAAAAAGTGAAACTATTCGGGGTTATTGTCTCTACCGACAGAACGGATTATGTCGCAACTAACGATTTATCTCAAAGTTCTACTGATGTTACACAACAGGTGTGTAAAATTCGCTGGAAAATAGAGGAGTTTCAGCAGAGTTATAAAGCAATTAACTGGTATTGAATCATGTCAATGTCGCAAAGCCCGTCTTCAAAGAAATCATATTGCTTGTGCTATGTTGGTTTGGCTCAGGCTAAAAAATTTAGCCTACAAAACAGGTCAAACTATTTATAAAATAAAGCATGATTTGCAATAAAATTATTTAATTGAGCAATTAAAACGTCCGGATGTTGTAATGTCAATGGTTTAGTTTTTGGGCGCTCGGCACGCTCTGCGTGCCATTGCTTGTGCCAGTTGCGTAAGTCCTGCCTTTTTCTGGCGACCCTTGGAAACAACGCAAGTATCACGGTAAGCGCAACTAGGATTAATTCATTAACGCCAATATTTACTCAAAATGGTTCCAGCGTCACATAATTATCTATTTTATTTATATAATTGGAACTCACATATAATTGACACAAAATTGATATAAAGCAGACATAAATATTTTCTATATTAGTAATTACAGGAAGCAGATTAATTACTCATGAATCTAGCAATGAAGTTAGCTAAATAACTTAAATCGCAATCTATCTTTTGACAAGGGTTTAATTAATTTCCTCATACAAATGCAAAATACTACAATCAAAAGGAAGTTTATATCATGAGAACAAAAGCTATTATCACTATATTGGGAGTAATTGCGATCGCACCAGCCGTTTTATTTGGATCGGGAGCAGCCAGAGCTAATACTATGCAAAGCAAACAACCGACTGCTCAAACTGCTGTTTTTTCAGCAAAAAATACACCGAAGATTACTCCTGCGGCTTATTCAACTCCTTCTAATCATAGTTCGATGAACAAATGATCACAAGCAATGGGAATACTTCGAGTTGGTAATTTTCAATTGATCGGAGTTATAGTTTATTGTTTACTCAAAATCATCTTCAAAGAAATCAATAACAAAGCAAATCCAAATATTTTTTGCAATAAATAATTAGGTAAATAATTAGCGACTTTAGCACCCAGTAAACCTCCAAAGAGAAAACCAATACAGATAATTGTAGATACTTTTACATCAATATATCCGTGTTGCCAATAAGTCCAAGCTGCAAGAATTCCGATAGGAGGAACAAGTAGGGCTAATGTTGTTCCTTGCGCTTGGTGTTGAGAAAAATGAAACAAGAAAATTAAAGCAGGTGTGATTACAACTCCACCGCCAATTCCGATTAAACCACTCAAAGTTCCAGCAAATATCCCCAACAGCAAATATGATAGTATCATTGTATTTTAATCTAATTACTTAAATTTATATAATAAGGTTGCTTGAAAAATGGCGCACCCTGCGGGTAGAGGCGCAAAAGGTTTGTTTTTAAGTAACAAAGCTACAAAAACGCATTTTATACCTTCTACAATTTTTAAAACAACACCGTTTTATACCTTCTATAATTCTTCAAAGATGCTCTAAAGGTATAATTTGGGAATTATTGCAACACTTTTGATAATGGTAAACAAAAAGAAATACAGCAACCTGTTCCTGGTTGACTGTGGATAGTAACTGACCATCTAGTGCAGTCAGTCACCGTTCTCGCATCCCTCGTAGTCCAAACCCAGTTGTGTTTTCAGTCGGGTTAAACCCTTTGCCACATTATCAATAGCTAAAAGCTAATGACAATAGCGAACGAAAAAACTAGGGCTTGAGAAAACGTTAAAATCGCCTTTTCCATATCTGGTGAAAAGTCAGATCTTTCAACTCAAACACGAATCCGTTCAGGATAATCTTGAAGAAGGCTGATCTGTGCCATGCCTTCTTGTTTATTAGAGTAATATTTAAATCTTGGTATTTACGTAAATATTTGTACTCAAATCTATTGAGCATTAATAGCCGGACGAGGATCTATTGCAGGTTTTTGATCGACCAAACGAACTTGATTCTGTTTGACGACTACGGTAATCAGTGGTAGAGAACGCTTAGCTGGGCCCTGAACCACTCGACCTAAATTGTCATACTTAGAGCCATGACAAGGACAAATAAAGCGGTTTTTATCGGAATGCCACTCAACCGTACATCCTAAATGGGTACAAACTGGTTTGATAGCATAGTTAGCGATTTGATGCCCAGTATTAATTACTAGATAATCAACGCTGTCATTTGGCAAACCTTTAACCATAATGGGAATTCCTGGTGTCGCGCTGTCCTTGAGCGCATTAACCATAATTGGGTTTCCTTTGTCGTCGCTCGCTGCAACTCCTGGAAGATAATTTTCACATCTAGAATTATACGGGTATAAAGAGCAGAGAGTTTCGAGATCTACCTCACGGCTATAGCTGGCTTGAGGAAATAGATATCCCATCGCAACTGAAGCGATCGCACTACCTGCCATATACTTTAAAAATTCTCGTCGATTTTTAATAGGGAACGAATCTTGATCCATCAGACATCTCTCAACTAAGTATTTGTCCCTAAGCTATCTCGTTAATCATAAAATTACCTCAATCAAAAGATAATGTTAGAAATTTTCAGGACTTACGCGATTGTCACAAGACTCGGATGGTGCCGTACACTCACCGTCTTATTACTAGGTTGATAATTAGTCTGTGTACTAGCACCCTACAAAAAAATGTGCCAGTTGCGTAAGTCCTAAAAGGTTGTACGCCAATTGATGGATAGCTGTCGTGGTTAGGGCTGAATACTTCAAGTGCAGCTTCAGTCACATATCCCAAACTTTTTTCCAAGCCAAACGTAGTAAATTTAATAGACATTGCACGAATCCTTTATGCGAGATATTGTTAATTTAACCTGCGTGATGTGTCAGTAATGTTTCATTCACGCAATAATTTTGTGTCAAATTGTGTCAAAAAAATCGGGTAATGCAACTTTTAATGTTTATCTAACAACATTGGTTGGCGAATAGCATCTGTACATAGATAGATGCCTTAATTTCAACTCTCAAGCACAATAAGGTGGTTGTATATTTGCAAATTGATCATTTTCTGAAGAAATTCGTTCAACTCCCGATCGACTTAATAAAAGGTGCAACTGCTCATGTCCGAATCCAAAAATCTACAAGTATTGCTCAAAAATCGTCCTCAAGGCGAACCTAAAGTTAGTGATTTTGCTAAGGTAGAAAATTCTATTCCCGAACCTGCTGATGGGGAACTTCTCAGCAGAACCATTTATTTGTCTCTCGATCCATATATGCGAGGTCGCATCAGCGCTAAAGAATCCTATGCCGATCCAGTTGAACTTGACTCAGTGATGGTGGGAGCCACGGTTAGCCAGGTTGTCCAATCAAATCTGCCCCAATTTTCCGAAGGAGATTTCATCGTTGATTATAACGGTTGGCAAACCTACGGCGTGTCGAACGGTAAAGGTATCCGCAAGCTCGACCCCGAACAAGCTCCACTTTCCTACGCACTGGGAGTTATGGGAATGCCAGGGCTAACAGCTTATTGTGCGCTTTTAGACATCGGGCAACCCCAGGCAGGAGAAACCGTTGTCGTGTCGGCTGCTTCGGGTGCTGTAGGTTCCGTAGTTGGTCAAATTGCTAAAATCAAGGGTTGTCGAGCGGTAGGAGTTGTAGGAAGCGATGAAAAGTGTAACTACATCGTGAATGAACTTGGCTTTGATAGTTGTATCAACCGCAAAACTCAGGAACTCTATCCTGCACTCAAAGAAGCTTGCCCTGATGGTATAGATGTTTACTTTGATAATACAGCAGGTGCGATTTTAGAAGCAGTCATGCAGCAGATTAACCTTGGTGCCAGGATTCCTTTAGTAGGTTTAATCTCTCAATATAATGCAACGAATCTGCCCCCTGGACCCAATTTGATGCCACTGCTAGTTAAGCGAGCTTTAATAAAAGGGTTTTTAGTTGCTGACTACCAAGACCGTTTAAAAGCTTTTTTGAGCGATGTTTCTGGATGGATACGCGATGGTCAGATCAAGTATAAAGAGGATGTGGTGGAAGGTTTGGACAAAGCGGCGCGTGTTTTCATTGGTCAATTGCAAGGCGAGAATTTTGGCAAGCTGATTGTTCGAGTTAGCCCAGATCCTACTAAAAAATAACATCCTTGCGCTGCTAAATCGTCCAATTATAACCGGGGATTTCGCTCTACTCACGAATTAAGTTTTTGTTTCCTTGCCTCTGCTACTGAATCATGCATCGAGATTAAGTTATCAAGAGCCAGGATGCAGCTACTCGACGAATGTCTGCAATAACAGCCAAGCATTTAACAAATTTTTCCATCAAACGCCGATCGCTGGTGAACATAACGAGCAGAATCACGGCAAGTTTCTTGCTAATACCGTGTTTGCACAATCGAAGAGTGTAGGTAAAGCGATCGCAATACCTACTAACTCCGCCAAATCACAAGCGGCGATCGCAATTTCACAAGTTTGTAGATTTATTGTCTCACTCGCTTTTGCATTCGCCACAATACCATAACTAATCCCGCAGCAATAAAAATAACTATCGCGGCGATGCGAAATGTTACTTCAATACCTGAAACGAGCGCTTCTGGTGGTGCTTTGGTAACATCGGTTGCTGAGATGCCGCTCAGAGCGATCGCATTAAACACCGATGCCATGATCGGTAGTCCGGTGGTTTGTCCCAGCGTTCGTGACAGCGACAGCAACCCCGAAGCAATGCCCAATCGCTCTGGGGGAACTTCACCTAAAATTGCGCTGTTGTTGGGAGATTGGAACATTCCCAGCCCGATACCAAAGGGTACAACCCGCCAAATATAGCCAAGTTCGGTCATTTGAGCATTGAAGGTACTGATGAGCAAACATCCCACAGCCATCAGGATTAATCCAATCAAACTTATCGGACGGGAACCATAACGATCTGATAAATAGCCGGAAATTGGTGCGAAAATACCTCCTAAAATCGGTGACACCGATACGATTAAATTATTCCTCGTTCCTTTGAAGTACGGCGATCGCTGCAAATTTTACGAAGATTCAATTTTTTTAGCAGCGATCAATTAACTATTAAAAAGTTATTATTGATGTTAATAATAAAATATTGATCCCATAAACTTGACCTCTGTTTTTAACTATTCTTTACAAAAATTTACAAATAAATAACTTCTTAGATATCTGTCTAGGTAATGCTTAAAACATCTATTTCAAGATAATATTGGCAATAATTCGCCTCTTAAGTGAAATTTTATTGAATATTTATAACTAATAATATAAGTTACGATCGACGGTAAAGCTAAAAGTGTGATAGCTATAATATTAATTCTCGTTTAAAGTTGTCGTGAGGCATTTAAGCTTATGCAATTTAATGCCGAAACTATTAATTTACTTGCTTTAAGTAGAATAATAAATACAAATCCAGTAATTGTTACACCTGATACCTCGATCGTTGATGCGATCGCCTTGATGGTACAAGTGCCAGATCGCAATGCTGGGTTAAATACATCAATTTCATCAATAGCAGGTGTCTTAAATCCGCAGACGAATTGCGTATTAGTTGTGGACAATTATAGTTTAGTAGGTATACTAACGCCTTTGGACGTGGTAAGACTTACTTTATCTCACAGTAATTTCACTCAGGAAAAAGTTGCCGAAGTCATGACGCGGCAAGTAGTAAGTTTAAAGCAATCTCAATACCGGAATATTTTTACGCCATTACGAATCATGCGTCAGCATGGAATCGATAATTTGCCGATCGTGGACGACCAAGAACATATAATCGGGATTGTAAATCAAAGTAGTTTGTTGCAAGCGTTGGATTTAGAAGCGTTAAAACATCAAAATCAATCTGTTAATTTAGAAAATATTAACCTGCACAAAAACGGACATTCCGCAGTTGTGGAAACAAGCGGGGTATCTAGTGAAGGATATTGCGGTATTGACAATATCACCGAACGCAAGCAAGCAGAACAACTGCGGTGGACTCAAACTTGGCTGCAAGAAGCGCAAAGTATCGCCAAAATAGGCAGTTGGTCAAGAGATTTAATTACAAATGAAAGATGGTGGTCGGAGCAATTTTACCGCATAATTAATTTGAATCCCGGCGATACAATGCCAGATGTAAAAACCATTATCAATACAATAGTACATCCAGATGACCGCGATCGCATTTATAAAATGGTCATGGATTGCATTGAGCGGGGTGTTCCTTATGAAACAAAAGTTCGCTTTTCACGTCCCGATGGTAATTTCGGTCATGTATTTGTTTGTGGAAGAGTGGAACGCGATTCTCAAGGAAATTTGCGTCGTTACTATGGCATTGTTCAAGATATTAGCGAGTACAAGCAGGTAGAATTAGAACTGCGAGAGAGCAAAAAACTTTATTGTTCGGTTGTCAAATCGATGCATGAAGGTGTCGTGATTCAGCAAGCGGATGGTACTATAAGTTCCTGTAATGCTAGTGCAGAAAGTATTTTAGGGTTAACAGCCGAACAAATAAAAGGACGAAATTCCTTAGATCCACGTTGGCATACTATTTATGAAGACGGTTGTGCTTTCCCCGGTGAAAATCATCCTGCGATGATTGCGTTGCGTACAGGTAAACCATGTTTAAACACGGTGATGGGAGTTCATAAACCGAACGGAGAACTTACCTGGATTTTGATTAACTCCGAACCGCTATTTTTTCCCGGACAAACTATTCCTCATGGTGTAGTTACTTCGTTTTCCGATATTACTCGACGTAAGCAAGCTGAAGAAAAAATTGCTCAACAAGCCCAATTACTCGATATAACTACAGATGCAATATTAGTCAGAGATTTAAACGGTGTTATTTCATACTGTAACCGCAGCGCCGAGCAAATATATGGTTGGAAGAAAGAAGAAATAATTGGAAAGACAGCTAACAAGATTTTATATAAGCAAGTGACATCAGAATTAGAACAAGCGCTGCATAAAGTTGTTGAAACTGGTTCGTGGTTAGGAGAATTAAATAAAGTTACTAAAACAGGTAAAAATATTATAGTTGCTAGCCGTTGGACGTTAGTACGCGACGAAGCCGGGAACCCTGAATCAATTCTCACCGTTGACACCGACATTACCGAGAAAAAGCAATTAGAAAATCAGTTTCTCCGTACCCAACGCTTAGAAAGTTTGGGAACTTTAGCAAGCGGTATTGCTCACGATTTGAACAATATCCTCACACCGATTTTGGCGATCGCGCAACTGCTACCCCTAAAGCTCAATAGTGAAAAGCCTGACTGTAGCGAAATGCTTACCATGCTCGAAAACAGTGCTAAACGTGGTGCTGATATGGTTAAGCAAATCCTCACATTCGCTCGTGGTAACGAAGCTAGACGCACGGTGCTGCAAATCAATCATTTATTGAAAGATATTGAACAATTTGCCAAAGGAACATTTCCTAAATCGATTGTAATTCAAAGCAATCTACCGCAAGACATATTGACAGTTTCCGCAGACCCTACACAGATGCATCAAGTATTAATGAATTTGGTTGTTAATGCTCGCGATGCAATGCCAAATGGTGGAACAATAACCATTAGCGCCCAAAACCTGTATATTGATGAAAGCTACGCCAGAATGAACATCGAAGCTAAAGTTGGTAGCTATATAGTTGTCACAATTGCCGATACCGGAACAGGTATAGAACCAGAAGTTATTGAGCGAGTTTTTGACCCCTTCTTCACCACCAAAGAAGTCGGAAAAGGAACGGGATTAGGTTTATCAACTGCGATCGGCATTGTTAAAAACCACGGTGGCTTTATTCAAGTAAGCAGCGAGTTGGGAAAAGGTAGTCAATTCAAAGTGTATTTACCCAGCACCCGCAAAAAGGGAATTGAAGCAGTCCAGGAAAATGCAGCGCAGTTGGGAAACTCAGAACTGATTTTAGTAGTAGATGACGAACCAGCAATTTGTGAAATTATCAAAACTTCCTTAGAAAGTCATAATTTTGAAGTATTTACAGCCGCAGATGGGATTGAAGCGATTTCTACATATGTACAGAATAAGAAGAAAATTAGCCTTGTGTTGATAGATATGATGATGCCGGAAATGGATGGAGTAACAGCCATCCGTACTTTACAGCAGTTAAACCCACAAGTCCAAATTATTGTGATGAGTGGATTAGCATCAACTCAAACTTTAGCTCAAGCAGCAGGTAATGGAATTCAAGGCTTTTTAGCTAAACCATTCACTAATTCGGATTTATTAAATACTATAAATGCGGTTTTGACGGTCAATAGTTAGGAATTTTAGATTTTAGATTTTAGATTTTAGATTGTTTCTTAGGAGCATAAATTTCTTGGATTCGTTCAAGTTCCAATTCAGTTAAATAATCTACAGTCCAGTTGGCTTGACGTTGTAACATATGAAATGGATAGGTATTCGCAACCCCAACTACTTTCATATTTGCTGCTTTTGCTGCTTGAATACCGGCTAATGTATCTTCAACCGCTAAACATTCGTTTGCTAGCAGATTTAGTTCGGGATATTCTTGACTCAGACGCTCGACTGCAAGTAAATAACCGTCGGGTTTTGGTTTACTCGTAGTAATATCATCGCCTGCAACAATAATTTTAAAGTATTCTGTTAGCTCGGAGCGGTGGAGGACTAATTCAATTTCCTTGCGAATTGCACCGCTAACTATGGCTAACTTTAAGTTACTTGAACGTATTTTGAATATTAAGTCATCTAAACCGGGGTACAAAGGTAATTTTGCCAAACTTTCTATTTGCTCGACATAACCTTGAGCTTTTTTTTGGAGTAACTTAGTCAGATAATTTTCATCAACAACTCGTCCCCGACTCGCTAACAAATCTCGCAAACAACCGCGATCGCTACGCCCTAAGCACACTTTTTGATACTCTCCCGGTTTGAGTACCAAATTTTCTTCTAGCAAAATATCTTCCATCAATTGCTGATGAATTGGTTCATCGTTGATGATAATGCCATTAAAATCAAATATAACTGCCTTGATCATGCTGTCTTGTTTACGCTGGGGAAGGAAAACCAAGGTTGTTATCCAAGGTACTATCTACGGAAGGGGGGACATATGCATTTTCTGCTGAAATCGGCTTAATACCGCTAGTTAGCTGATTAATAAACCATACATCTTCGGTTCTTACGGCTGCAAATCCCGCCGCACCCATATTTGCATCGTTACTACTATTAGCATATTCGTGGATATAAGGTTCCTCAAAAATATTATGCAGCCACTCTAGCTGACGTAAAGTTTTCTGATTCCCATCTAAAATCAATACTTGTCCCCCCGGTACCAGCAAGCGAAAACATTCATCTAAAATTGCTTTGGTAGCCGTAGTTGGAGTTTCATGGAACAATAAAGAAGCTGTAACTAAGTCAAACGAAGCATCGGCAAAAGATGTATGTTCGGCGTTACCTTGCTGCCAATTGATGTCTAAACCAGCACTCTGCGATTTGTGGAAACTTCGGAGTAACATATAGGGGGACAAATCTAGTCCGATTACTTCCGCTCCCCGAAAAGCTTGCTTCAGCATTAAAGTTGTCGAACCAGTACCGCAACCCAAATCAAGGATGCGTCGCGGCTTTACTTTTACAGCATCAACTAAAGCTTGACGAATCCAAGTTTCATTTGGTGGTAAAGCATATTGAGTCACAGCATCGTAACTCACCGCAGCACCAGGATTTAAGTATCCTCGCTCTATTCCATGAAAATTTTGAGAACTGTAGTATGGAGGTATTGTCACGTCATCCCTTCGGAAGCGATCGCTATCTTTCTCCCAATCCACGCTTTGAGAATAATCTCGTAACTCCTCTTCATTAATCAACAAACGAACTACAGGAGATAGGAAACGTTCCCAGAGGGTATCTTGTCTAACTGCCATTGATATAAAACCTTAATTACGTTGAATTAAAAATAAAAGTATTTTCTTAAGAAATTTTAATATATATTTGCCAACTTTGTGTTTTTATTCCGTCACAGCTAAGTTGACTTTTGAGATTTGTGTACTACAATTGTAATACAAAGAAAGTAGAAATCAAAGTGCGGTTTATGGTTATGGCGATCGCCCTATTAAAATAATCGACTTTTAAATTGCTGCGATTAAAGGGAGTAAGATGCCCGTACTACAGTCATTGTAGCGTTATAAGTGATGTCTACTTGATATCCAAAAGTTGATTTACTAGGACTTACGCAACAACTACGGGAAATATAGTGTTCCCGAGAATTTTGATCCCCCCAACCCCCCTTGGGAAGGGGGGCTTGCGTAAGTCCTATTTACGAACAATCCAAAATCTAATATTGTATTATGCCTTATAAAGAGTTAGAAATATCAACAGAAACACCCGTTTTATCTTGGGCAAATCACGAGTTGAAAAGCGATGAAACCAAGATGGCAAAAAATGTGGCATCGCTACCTTTTGTATTTAAACACGTAGCTTTAATGCCGGATGTTCATTTAGGAAAAGGGGCTTTAGTAGGTTCGGTAATAGCGACTAAAGAAGCGATAATTCCTGCCGCTGTAGGTGTTGATATAGGATGTTTTGCGGGGAATACTTTAATTCCTTTAGTTGATGGAAAGTCTTATTCTTTAAAAGAATTAGCTGCTATAAATGAAAAATTTATTATTTATGCTTGTACATCAACAGGTAAAATTGTAGCGGCGAAAGCTAGCGCTAAGTTAACTAGAAAAAATGCATCTTTGGTGAAAGTAATTTTAGATAATGGTGAAGAAATTATTTGCACTCCAGACCATCAGTTTATGTTGCGGGATGGAACTTATAAGGAAGCGCAATATCTT
Organism: Rivularia sp. UHCC 0363; assembly: GCF_034931125.1. NCBI lineage: Bacteria > Bacillati > Cyanobacteriota > Cyanophyceae > Nostocales > Rivulariaceae > Rivularia > Rivularia sp. UHCC 0363. Next base: position 20,700 of record NZ_JAYGHM010000042.1, read on the forward strand.
TTACCTGAAACATCTTTGATGCCGTTTTACTCTAAATTAGATCGGGATGGTTATACTTTAATTTCTCAACCATATTCTGGTAGATGGCAAAAAGCACATTGGATAATTGCAAGGTCGGAATTGTTAGGAGAAAATCCTCGTTTTGAAGGACAAAGAACAGAAAAAGATGACAATAAATCTTACGCAACTGTACAAAGAAAGCCTAACCAAACTAATTTTATTAAGTCCGCGCAGGCGGACTTTGTTCCCGTAGCCCCACCCTTCCAGGGTGAGGGTGATGCGGTTCACAACCATTACAACAATCATAAAGTTGTTGCTGTTGTACCTTTAAACTATACAGAAGATGTTTATTGTTTAACGGTACCCGAATATCATAACTTTGCTTTGAAAGCAGGTGTATTTGTTCATAATTGCGGCATGGTTGCGATCAAAACTCCATTTAAAAGCGAACAATTAGAAGGTAAACTAAAGAAAATTCGCTTGGATATTGAAGCAGCAATTCCCACTGGATTTAATGAAAATAAAGATGTTGAAAAAGCTGTAACTAATTGGCAAAACTGGAGTGATTTCAAAGAATTGCATCGGGGAGTGCAAGACTTAGAAGATAAAGCCATGAAGCAATTGGGTTCCTTGGGTGGTGGAAATCACTTTATCGAAGTTTGTATCGATACGGAAGACCAAGTTTGGCTGATGCTGCATTCTGGTTCCCGCAATATTGGGAATAAATTAGCGCAGTATCATATTAGTACGGCGAAGGATTTAGCTAAAATGGCAGGTAATAGCTTACCAGACCCAGATTTAGCTCATTTTGTCGCTGGTACGCCAGAATTTGCGGCTTATTGGCATGATTTGCAGTGGGCGCAGGAGTATGCACGTTACAACCGCGACGTGATGATGGCGCGATTTAAGCGGATTATTGAAAAGCATTTGGCTGGTGGAAAGGCTTTTAAACCTTTGTTAGAAGTGAATTGTCATCACAATTATTCCGAGAAAGAAGTGCATTTTGACGAAGATGTATACGTGACTCGTAAAGGTGCGGTCAGAGCGCAAAAGGAAGATTACGGCATTATTCCCGGTTCAATGGGAGCGAAATCTTATATTGTTAAGGGAAAAGGTAACGTTGAAAGTTTTTGTAGCTGCGCTCATGGTGCGGGGCGTTTGATGTCAAGAACTAAGGCAAAAAAAGCCTATACCCTTGATGATTTGATTGAGCAAACTAAGGGTGTAGAATGTCGTAAAGACGAAGGCATTTTAGATGAAATTCCTGGAGCTTATAAGCCGATAGAGGAAGTCATTAATCAACAAACAGACCTTGTAGAAGTAGTTGCTACTTTAAAGCAAGTTGTATGTGTTAAAGGTTAATCAATAGTAGTATAATGCTTTAAAGATAAGCTATAAAACTTGTTAATGAAGCGTTATACGAATATTACTAAGGAAAAAATTCAACATCTGCTTTTCTCAAAAACTGTTGAAGAAGCAGCGGAGATTTGTGGGGTTTCTATTAGTAACTTTAGAAGAAGGATGAAAGAATACGGTATTCCAAATTCTGTTTATATTCAATCTGCAAATACTAGAAAGCTGCGTTCGGAAGCTATGAAGTTAGCTCATGCAAAAGATCCAACTCTTTCGATACGTCAGACAAAAGCTATAAGAGAACTTGGCATTCTTAGAAAAGGTAAATCCAATATTGAGTTTTATGGAGTCGAAAAAGCTAAGTTCATATCTAAGCAAAACAGTCTAGGTCATCTAGGTTACAAACATACAAAAGAAACTAGAGCTAAGTTTAGTCAACAACGTAGAGGTCGAATTCTATCGCCTGAACATCGTATATTATTATCAAAACGACGTAAAGATGGTTTTGCTAGTGGAAGATTGAAATTAAGTCCTAAAGCTGGATTTGGTAAAGGTGGTTTTAGGAAAGATATTGGACATTATGTACGTAGTTCATACGAGCATGTATTTGCGCTATGGCTCATACATCAAGGTTTATATTACAAGTATGAACCTCAAGTTTTTACACTCAATATCAATAACGAAGTTACCACGTTTACACCTGACTTTTGGGTTGATGGTTACTGGTTTGAGATAAAAAATCCTTACAACATTACTCTCAGTTCTTTTCAGGAAAAGCTAAAAGAGTTCAAGCTCCAATATCCTGATGAAGTGATTTTTATAATTGTTGGTGATTCAACATGGAATAATCCTGAAGCTATTAATGTAACAATATCTAATTTACCTGAATTAGCCGAACTAATAGTGCTGCTTAAACAAGTCGTCTGCATCAAAGACTAACTCCAAATTTAGCTCAACTTCAAAACTCAATTGAAGCCATGACTCCAGAAGAAATTTTAGAAAAATTATTTACCAGCGAAGACATCGAAGCTGAGTGGTTTGCACCAGAATTTTTATCACAAGTATCTATTACTCAGGTAATAATTATAATCACCGATGTTAAAAAACAACTGAGAACCTATCAAGGAGTACAAAAAAATGGTCACGATTATGTAGTAAATTTTAGCCAAGGTTCAGTAGCAACCCAAATAGTTTTAAATAGCAAAGGAAGGATAACAGGTTTATTGTTGCAACCAAACTTAAATATTAGTAGTTTATCAGATGCGATCGCCGAATTTAAAAAATTACCTGGTAAAGTTAGTTTTATAGTAAAAGAAAACTCTTCAATTATTGCCGATTTTAATGCGAAAACACCATTAGCTGTTGGTTCGGCTTTTAAACTTGCCGTTCTTAAAACGCTAAAAGTGCAAATATCTTCCGGACAAAAATCATGGAAAGATATAGTTACCCTACAATCTGAAGACAAAAGTTTACCATCTGGAATACTGCAAAATTGGTCCGATAATTCACCTCTAACCTTACAAACACTCGCCAGTTTGATGATATCTATCAGCGATAATACAGCTACAGATATTTTAATTAAACAAGTTGGAAAATCTATTGAATCTAGTTCGTCTCGCAATCGTCCTTTTTTAAGCACCCGCGAACTGTTTATTCTAAAAGGTTCTCAAAATCGCCAGTTATTAGAGCGTTATCGTAATGGTAATGAAAAGCAACGTCGTGTATTGTTAGCAGAATTAGCCAGTCAACCGCTTCCCGACGTAAACGAATTTATAGATACTAACCCCAATGCATTGGATGTGGAATGGTTTTATAGTGCCGAAGAACTTTGCGAATTAATCGAAGAAGTTGCAGACTTACCGTTGATGAGCATTAATTCTGGAGTTGCTAATCCAAATGATTGGGAAAGAGTAGCATATAAAGGTGGTTCCGAACCTGGTGTTTTAAATTTTACTACTTGGTTGAAGGGAAAGAACGGCAAACAGTATTGTGTAGTTGCGACTTGGAATAACAGCGATACACCTGTAGATGAAGGGAAATTTTATGCATTATATGGTGGGGTGATTTCTTTCTTAGCTGCTGGAAAATAATCCAAAAATCATGATTATTATAAGTTAATCTACTGAGCAAATTAAGTCATCTGCAAGTGCAAAGGAAAATCAGCAGATGACACAAGCGGCTCAATTGTTAGGCTGCAAAATCTACTATATTCCGCGAGATTTTGAACGATGTGAAACTGCGGAAAATGCTTTATGGATAGTAATAGAAGTTAATGATGCTCAATTTGCTGGAATTAGCCATATTCCCCATATTGAACTGTGGAATAGCGTGAAAAAGATACATGATAAGCAACCAAATTAAGTAATTACTAGCAGCATTTAAGAACTAACTTTTTTCAATCTGGGTAAGTTAACATCAGAAATAAAAATGCAGGTGTGGCAAAAATATAAAGACTCAAAAAGTTAACATGAATGGAGTTGGATATGACACCTCAAGAATTTTTAGAAAGTTTAGCATTAGCTGAAACAGATTCGCAAAGGTTAGTAGTTTTTGCGCGATATTTGGATACAACCGCACTAGATAATGCTACGACTAAAAGGTGGAGAAGCCTTACTTACAGTAACGAAATTGAAATGTCGCTCAATAATCTGGCTTTTCATTTAGAAGCACTTGCTGAGACAGAGCTACGGTAGCAAAAAGTAAAAATTTACCCATCCCCCTATTTTTGGGGGGTTTTTTATATTTACCGAAAAAATTGGGTTTAAAGCCTAGCCCTTGTAGGGCTACTTTCAAAATCTTCATATAGCAAGAAATGCTTTTCTGGTAAAATATTCTTGTCTCAATAAAAGCATCAACCCACGAGGTTAGACCGTCCGCTAACGGTATAAAAGATAGGCGTACATTAAAGGCTAGTTGATGGGCTAAGGAAATTGGGTGGCGAAAACCGTGAGACAATAGCCAGCGAACTGAAAAGTTGTAGCAACCAGAAAAGTAAATCTTTTCAATAATCCAATCAAGTAAACGTATCGTGGGGCGCACGAAAACGCTAGATAAATATTCTAGTACGTCTCTGGAGATGCAACCCTCTGGGGTTAGCTAAATTAGACTTGTTCATTGGTTCTATTGAACGGTGAAACAGTTTAAATATTGCTCGCAAGAGATAGCTGATTTAAAGGTTTGTCTGTGAAAGAGAACACCATTAAAGTGATTTAATGAATCTCCGTTCCTTGAGGTCGGAGAGAACGTCAAATTGTAAAATACTTTGAAAAAGATATGGAATGAAAAGTAGTGCGAGCCGAAAAGCTCGCTAATCTCATGCAAAATAAATCTAAAACAGCTTACAAGCAGCAGTTATTAAATGACTTTAATTCAAGAAATAATTACGATAAAGGCAGATTTTACATACCTATTGCCAATAAATTAGTTGAATTTGCGAATTTGCAAAATGGACAGAAAATATTAGATGTAGCGACGGGTACGGGTATAGTCGCGCTGAATGCTGCTCAAAAAGTAGGTAATGGAGGTAAAGTTATTGGGATTGATATTTCTACAGGAATGTTGAAAAATGCTAAACAAAAGTTAGCTGAAATTGGTTTACACAATGTTGAATTTATTGAAGCAGATGCGGAAAATTTGAATTTTGCAGAAAATAGTTTTGATGCTATATTGTGTTCCTTAGCTGTTTGTTATTTAACTGATATTCCCGCAGCTTTCCAAAAATGGCAGCGGTTTTTAAAAACAGATGGATTTATAGCGTTTAATGTTTGGTCAGAAAATGCTTTTCCGCCTTCTGTATTATTTAGAGAAGTTGCTCGACGATATGGTATAAATGTTCCCAATCCTAACAAACCAATGGGAACTATTGAGAGATGCAATCAATTATTGGATGAAATAGGGTTTAAAAAGATAGAAGTAGAAACCGAGCAGTTCGGTTGGTATTTTAAAGCAGATGAGACCATTGCGGAAGATATTTGGTGGATGAATGCAAACAATGTTTTCGGCTATCAAGTTCTTCAGCTTTCAACTGATAAGTTAGAGGAATGTAAAACGGAATATATCAAAGAAATGCAAGCTTTAGCAATAACCGAAAAAGATGTTTGGTGCGATGCACCTATATTTTTTGTCCGTGCCATAATGTAGAGAACAACAGCATTAATACGTCTCCTCAAATTTTGCGCTGTTACGTCTATTTTGACAAATGCACAGTTAATTTCTAGTCTATAGTTTAAATTTCTCCCCATCTCCCCGATCCTAAACTTGTGTATCCTACTGTACTTGGAGATACTCCCTTTAATTGATATATTTAATATTAATTAATTCTTTAGACAGATGTGCAAGCTTAGAGCAATTGCTCATTAATTTTGCTTCCGAGTGATACCGATCACCAATCGGTAGAGAAAAGGTTTAAACAGGAATTATTAATTTTGAGGATTCGTGTTTGTCTGTTGCTAGTTTCAATCGTATCTAAAAGTAGAACAAAATTTTAAGTCATCGTACTTAAAGTGGTTCCCTATAAATTTTTTAACTAGACTCATGAATCAACAACGTATTTTATTCGCTTTGTTGGGTATTTCGTTAACAGCTTCTTCTTTTAACTATCAGCAAGCTCAAGCAGCTTATTCACAACAGGTAGAAAGCAATCCTATCGAAAGAATAGAAAATAATCAGTCAATACTGATTGCTGAAAAACGCAAAGAAGATGGTTGTTCATCTCAAAAAGCTTCTTATTACGGAAGTAACACTGAATTAACAGCAGCACATAAGACTTTACCTTTTGGAACGAAAGTTAAAGTTACTAATAAAAATAATGGTCGTTCCGTAATAGTAAGTATTAATGATAGAGGACCATTTATTAGCTGTAGAATTATTGATGTTTCTCGCAAAGCAGCTAAACAATTAAAAATGATGAGTAACGGTGTTGTACCTGTCAGTATTGAAGTTTTAGGAAATAATTAAAATCTAGATGTATAAATTATATATAGACGTTGCACTGCAACGTCTTTGTTTTTTCGTATATAAAAGTTATGATTATTTGCCATAATACACTAGTACCGCTGGGCGGGAGTAAGAAGTAAGAAGACTTATACCATAAGCTTTTCGCCTGTTTGAGATGGTAGCCTTATTTGCTGCGTGCTGTACTAGGCTGTTGACTTTGATAGAATTTACTCGTTTTTAGCTCATGCATTAACTGGTTCCCAGGCGGAACCAGTCATTAAATGCAGATAAAATGTATGAATAAATAATGCTTAATTTTTCTTCAAGTCAACAGCCTAATAGCACACCCACAAATAAAATATTCGTAATTTCTTATTTATTCGCACTATAAATAGTAAAAAAATATAAAACTTAAAACTCAACTCAATATCCAACAACGTGCTTTACATTTATCTTCCAACGCAAAATATTCTACTTTCACGCTTGAAACAAATATATCTCTCATGATTTCTATCTGTTCAATCCATTTTTTCTCAATAACTATGGCTTCTTTCTCAAATCGATGAAAGTTAGTCAGAGTAAATTCTAATTCTTTCAATAAAGTTTCTAGCATAAATCCTTCTATATCTTCTATTTCTACATATATACGGAGAAACTCATAATGTATTTCTACTTCTTTAATAAAATTTTTTACTAAATCAAAATCTTTAGTGTTTACGTTCCCTTTGATTGAAACACCAATAACACTATTAGCATCCATCGATAGCAGCTTTAGCATTTATTTTCTCCAAATAAATAATTTAATTTCGGTTCCTATCGCTAGATAGAAAATTTATAAAATGTGGTGCTACCGTCTTATACTTTGATAACATATTTTACAAGATTTTTTACTACTGTATAGTAAGCTTAAATTTCCTAGAAAGTTTAAACAGAAAAAATGAAATAGATAAAACGACCTAAACGAATCATCTAATATTTATATGGGCTTGAAAATAACAAATTATGCACTCAATCGTAGATGCGTTTCCCTCGATCAGTTGGCTTTGACAAAAATTGAACCTCAAAATTATAACAGGTCTGTATTTAAAATGGCATCATCAGTCATTTTAAAAGCTTGGATCGGAGCCAATTTCATTAAAAATACTTAAATAAGAGCATTTTGTAAATGTTAAATAATACAAATGATAGATATAAACAGCAAGTAGCTGACTACTTCAATGCTAGAACAAACTACGATCGCATTGAATTAACAAATCGTCGTGCTAATAGCTTTTTGAAATTATTACCTTTAAAAAAGGGATATGAAGTACTTGATATTGCTACTGGTACGGGTTTAATTGCGAAAGAAATCAAGGTAAAGTCGTCGGAGTTGATATCGCTTCCGTTTTGCTCAAGCAAGCACAAGAGAAAATTGATCGGTTAGGTTTAAAAAATATTGAGTTAATTATTGAAGTAGATGCAGATTAAAAGATTTTTAGCTTATTCCCTGTTCCCTTATTTCAATCTGTCTAAAATATGTTCACCTACACGTATTGCATTTGCAATAATAGTCAAAGTGGGATTAACCGCAGCACTGGAAGGGAAAAAACTACCATCTACTACATATAAGTTATTAACATCGTGGGTACGACAATTAATATCTAAAACCGAAGTTTTGGCATCTTCACCAAAGCGACAAGTACCGCATTGATGAGCAACTTCTTTAATAGTAGATGTTTGGCAAGAATACAGTGAAAAATCGTGCAAATCAGTGTGGGTGTTCGTTGATTTTAAAACTCGTACCCAACGCTGCATTAATCTACGAAATGGAACATTGTTATTATGGGTATATTCGAGAAAGATTTTATCTTGATGTACCCTGACTCGGTTATCATAATTTGGTAAATCTTCAGTTATCAATAACCATCCTATGATATGTTTAGTAATAGTTTTGGCGATAAATCTTGGAATAAAAAATGGTGCATCAAAAGCAATTCTTTCTTCAGAAATATTACCTAGCAATTGGATGCTACCCATTGGATAATTAAAATCTTTTTCTCCCCAATAAAAATCATTTAAACCAATAGTTTTTTGGAATATCGTATTATTTTTCTTGCTAGATAAAGCTACTACTACACCAAATTTATGAGCCATATAGTTACGTCCGACTAAATCCGAACTATTGGCTAATCCATTCGGGTGTTTATCATTAGCAGACTTCAATAACAATATCGCAGAATTAATGGCACCACAAGAAACAACGACGATATTAGCGCTAAAATAATGACGTTTTCCTAAAATGTCTACTTCTACCTTACTTACTTCCGTTCCGGATGGATTAGTGTGTAATTTCAAGACTTTTGCTTGAGTAATTAAAGTTACATTGTTATTGGCGATCGCCGGACGTACACCGTTAATATCAGAATCGGCTTTCCCATCAACTAAACAAGGAAAGCCATCGCAAGTATTGCAGCGAATACAGCTACTTTTTTTACTGTTTAATTTTAAACCCAAAGGTAAATAAAATGGGTGTAAACCTTTATTTTTCAGTTTATCGTTAATTTCCTGAATGTAAGGTTCGTGGGTAACGGGAGGAAAAGGATAATCGCTATTTTCTTGAGGTTCGGTAAGGTCTAAGCCACGTTTACCGTGGACTTCATACATTTGCTCCGCACGATGATAATAAGGAGCAAAATCAGGGTATTTTAACGCCCATTCTGGAGATATCCCATCATGATGTACGATAGTTTCAAAATCGCGATCGCGCAATCTAAATAAAGCGCTACCGTAAAATTTAGTATTACCACCAACGTTATAATGGGTTGCGGGATGAATGGGTTTACCCTGTTTGTCATACCAGATTTCCTGAGTGCGATAGCCATCTTTTGATATTTGTGGTGTATTCCAATTAGCTTTCTCTTTGGGTAAAAAGCTACCTCTTTCTAAAATTAATATTTTCTTACCACTTGCAGCTAAAACTTTAGCTAAAGTTCCACCACCAGCACCTGTACCAATAATAATTACATCGTAATTAGTATCAGCTATTTTCGTGTCGTTCGGAAAAATCATTATGTATAAATATAGATAAAGAGGGGAAAGTTTCCCCTATTAAAACAATTGAGATTGATTTATCGGTAGATGCTAGGAAGTAGTAGAAAGACACTTACCCGGTAAAGTTAACTTGGTGGACTACTAGCATTTTTATAAAGCTTGTTTAACCCAATCGAGCGATAAATTGCATCTCCTAATTCTGGAGAAATTTGCGTTATGGCAAATAATATCCGCGATACTGCACCATCAAGCATAATCTCTGCTTTGTTTTGTTTAATCGCTGCAATTACTGCTTGTGCAACTTCGGTAGGTTCAGCAACATGAGCAACTTTTGGGGCTTTCACATCATTTCTGACATACATCCCAGCATTTGTATATCCAGGACAAATCAAAGAAACATTAACATTGGTATCGCTTAATTCTTGACGAATAGCATCATTCCAAATAATTAAGCCAGCTTTACTTGCGGAATAAACGCTGTTGTAAGCTATTCCTTTTTTCCCAGAACCAGAAGCAATATTAACAATATGACCGCTATTTGTTTCGAGCATATTAGGCATAATCAACCTTGTCAATTCCATTGCAGCCAATAGATTTGTTGTTAGTATCGATTGGATTTCAGTTTGGGAATAGTCTGGAAAATATTTGTATTTTTCAATGGCAGCATTATTAATCAAAATATCAACGCTACCAATCTCTTGATGAATTTGCTGTACTAAATCTGGCAGTTTTTCTATGTTGCTGATATCAAATGGTATTGCTATCCCATTACCACCTTGACTTTTGATTTGCCTACATAATTGCTCTAGTTTTTCTAATGAACGTGCAACACAGATTACAGTTGCTTGCTCAGTCGCTAAACTACTAGCAATAAATCCACCAATACCACCAGAAGCACCCGTTAACAGGATTGTCTTATTTGCAATTTGATTCATATTCAGATGTAAATCAATAAAAATCAGGACTGACCGCAATTTGCAGCCAAAGCTTGTTTTCGGTTTGATTTACACAGTCCCCTTTAAAATAGACTTTTTGCAAAATTCGTAGATTTAAAAAATCTATCGCTCTATTTTAATAAGTAAGTGGCTCAAATTAAATTAGGACTTACGCAACTGGCACATTTTTTTGTAGGGTGCTAGTACACAGACTAATTATCAACCTAGTAATAAGACGGTGAGTGTACGGCACCATCCGAGTCTTGTGACAATCGCGTAAGTCCTGTAAATATAAAACCTTTAGCTTCCTTCTCCTTAGTAAGGAGAGGAATTGAGGGTGAGGTTTTATCTCATATTTAATTATGTTTACCTACTTAGAGATACATTCTGCAAATATTTGCAATCTATTAATTAATATTCTCTAATTGATAAAAACACCTCTGCTTTATGATAAAAATAAGTTTTATACGATTACATCAAGCACAAATATACATCACTAAAAACTAGGTGTAAAAATGCTTTACGATGCATATTTAATCGTCATAATAATGCAATTAACTAATAATCATCATGCCATCTTATCAACAAAAAAATGTATTTATAGATGCTTTCACTAATCTATGTTAGGAAATGCTTGCAATAAGTAGTTAAACTACTCCTATTGCCTATTCCCCGATCCGGTCTTACGATTTGGCTACGCCGATCTACTTAATTAAAAGATTAGTATTATTACTTAATTATTTCTACTGATTAACTATTTATTCTCCGTAATCACCTCAACGTTTGCGATTGAAAACAATTTTGATAGATTTAAAAACAAGCTAAATCCTTTGTAAAATCGTGCTTGTGTCGCTTTATAAACTAAAGAAACTTTTTCCGGAAGGTTATCATGACATGGTGTTGTTAAAAATACCGTAAAGCTGAAAATATTATGTCAGCAAATATAAATGTTAAGCAGACAAATCGTTTCATAGAACCAGGACTTTATATTGCTTTCGGTGCTACAGCTTTAGTAATTCTTGCATTAATCGCATCGGCGTTTTTTGAAAAAGTTCTTTTCTCCAAAAATATCGCGGTTAGTGAAGAAGAAGTTACAAAAATTGAAGCGCTGAAAATCGCACCTCAACCAATTGGAGCGTTGCGGATTGATGCTAAAGCGATCATACCCGACAACCGCTGGGTTGCTTACGAGATTCAATTGCTCGACAAACAAGGCAAGTTAATTGCTTCAGCCGAGAAACAAGCGTGGCGCGAATCAGGTACCTGGTATGAGGATGGGGAGTCTGGGAGTTGGAACGAAGATGATTTAGAAGCTGGTTTAGATGTCCGCGCTCAGAAAGATGAAGAAGTCACGATCGCAATTTCTGTATTAGGTTATGGTGACAGTTCAGGTCGCGAATTTACAGACCCCGTACCTTTTAACGTGAAAGTTTCCAACGGGGTTATAGATACCCGTCATTTATGGCCAGGTTTATTCGGTACTTTGGCTTTGACCGTAATGAGCGCGATCGCTGTACCGTTGACTGGAAAAAAAGTAATTTCTAAAACCATCAACGACAGCGACCCCAGCGATCGAGCTACTCTGGGTGGTGCTAATAATTTGGTGAGCGTTAAAGTAGACGTGAAATCTGACGAAACTAGTCCTCCGACAATGCAGGCTCGACTGACGATCAAAAATTCCTACGGAGAACAACTATACGACGAAAATCTTCCTTTAAATCTTAACTTTCATAGGGAAGACGGGAAACTTGAAAGGGTCACTGGTAAATTAAAAAAGTTTTTTATTTTAGAACCAAAGGACTCATACGGTTTTCACGTAGAAATTATCCCAGATGCACAAGTAGACAGGACAACCCTGACAGTTCGCGACGGTACTCGTACTCGTGGAGCCGTAGAAGTTGTGCATATCAGTTCTTCTATAACAGATAGCTGATAACATACAGGGATTTTGGATTGCGTTGTAATCATTTTTCAATTTGATAAAACAGGTAAAACAAAATTTAGATTGGATAAAAAATTATGCTGACAAAAATCTTTGCTGGGATAGGAGTACTAATAGCGATATGGTCAATTACCGACGCTTACACCCAGAAATCAGCTTTCATATTACGCGAAGAAAAACAAGAAAATTTCTCTCCTCGTCGGGGAACTAGTTTATCTGGTAATTACGGTCGTGGTGGGACGTGGATATTTTACTCTTCCGAACGCTCCTCCTACGGCAGTTTTCAAGGTGGTGGACCGGGGAGCGGGAAGTAGGGAGATGGGGGGATGGGGGGATGGGGGGATAAAAAGAATTTTAACCTTTGACCTTTAACCTTTAACTTTTAACCTTTAACCTTTGACCTTTGACCTTTGACCTTTGACCTTTAATTACTGTTTACTGAAATAATGGAAGCGAATAATCTATCTCCTATTGGGGAAAATACTGTCAATAATAGTTATTCTTTAAACAGTACTCAACGTAAGTTATTACTGGCGGCTGCGGCTGTTTCTTCTGGTTGTGGACTTGCGGTAGAGCTACTTTTAGGAACTTTGGCTAGTTATTTAGTCGGAAACCAAGCTCTTGCTTTCGGTATTGCTATCGGTGCATTCTTGGCGGCGATGGGTGCTGGTTCTTACTTGAGTCAGTTTATTGCACCGAATGATGAAGGGCGATCGCTACAGCGAAAATTGTTATTGGCTTTCATTGGTGTGGAATTGGCGATCGCTCCTCTCACAGCCTTGCTACCTCTGGGTTTGTTCGCTTTGTTTGTCGTCAATGGTGAGATTTGGTTGGGGTTATTTTTAGTAACTATTTTGCTGGGAATACTCGCTGGTTTGGAGGTGCCAATTTTAACTAGAGTCTTGGGAACTGAAGAAGAGGTGCGGGAAGCTTTAGCGGGTGTGCTAGCGCTGGATTATGTAGGGGCGCTATTTGGTTCCTTAGCTTTTCCGGTTATCTTGCTACCGATGTGCGGAATGTTTCCCACGGCTTGTATTTTGGGTGCATTACCGGCTTTAATGGTGTTTTTTATTGGACGCAGTTTTCCCCATTTACGTCGTTGGGGTTATCTGGGTTTAATTTTAGGTATACTGCTTTTGACCCTCGCACCCGCAACCATACCCATCAGCAATAATTTAGAAAACAACTTATATTCAGCACCGATAATTAAACGAGTCCAATCTTCTTATCAAAGAATTGTCTTAACCCGCAAAGGTCAAGATGTCAGATTGTTTCTCAACGGCGATTTGCAACTATCAACCTTGGACGAATACCGCTATCATGAAGGATTGGTGCATCCAGCAATGAGTGCAACAGCGTTAAAGAAAAAGGTTTTGGTATTGGGTGCTGGGGATGGAATGGCAGTTAGAGAAGTACTCAAATGGAAAGAAGTTGAAAAGGTAGTATTAATTGAGCTAGACCCAGAAGTAGTTAAATTAGCCAGCCGTCACCCACAATTAAAAGCGGTAAACGGTAACTCCTTGCAGGATTCTCGCGTACAAGTAATTAATGCCGACGCATTTTTAAGCGCACCCAAACTAAAAGAAAGCTTCGACGTAATTATTGCAGACTTCCCCGACCCAGATCAAGATATTATTGCCAAGCTTTACTCAGCAGGTTTTTACAGACGTTTGTTAGGAAGACTTACAGATACAGGGGTTTTTGTCACGCAAGCATCAAGCTCATTCTTTGCTCCTAAAGTTATCGGCTGTATTGCTGCAACACTTGCAGAAGTCGGATTAAAAGTAAACCCCTACACAGTAGAAGTTCCTAGCTTCGGACCTTGGGGTTTTGTCTTAGCATCGCGGCAACAATTAAACCCAGAAAAACTGCAACTTCCCGTGCAAACACGCTTCTTAACCGAACCGATATTACATCACTTATTTGAACTACCCAAAGATATAGAGTTAGGAAACGTCGAAATCAACCGACTTTCCCATCCTGTAATTGTTAACTATCAATTGCGAGCAAGGTGGTTGAATTATTGAAATTGGTAATGGGTAATTGAGAATAGTTAGAAGTTAAGTTTATACCTCAAAATGCAGCAGCATTGAAAATTTGCTCTACAGTTAGATTTAACTCAGGGAATGCTTTTGATTGAATAGTTCCACTTTTTAATGATGTTCTAACATACTGACCATTTACTAGTTCGCAAATTGTAAAAGTTGGTTCTTTTGGGCTACCAATAAATTCTTTACCACCAAGTCCTAAATAATCAACAATCCAGTATTCAGGTATACCAATATCACTGTATTCGTCAAATTTTAATGCGTAATCGTCTTGCCAGTTAGTACTGACCACTTCTATTACTAAAGGAACTGTTGCACTTTGAGAGACGGTAGATTGCTTTCTATACAATGGCTCGTTGGCTAAATTACGCTTATCTAATACTAAGACATCAGGTAAAAAGCCAGAATCTTTACCGTAAGGCTTTACTAGAACTTTTGAACCTAAGAAGTAAGGTAATTTTAATCGGTCAAATTCTACGGTTATTTTTGTGGATAAAAACCCTGTAACGTTTTCATGTTCCCCAATTGGTTGAGCCACTTCTACAAGTACCCCCGAATGTAACTCATATCTTTTGTCCCCCGTATCTAAGTTGACGAATTCGTCAAATGTTATTAGTGCTTCTGTTAATATTTTAGGTAGCGTTTGAGTCATTTTTACCTCTTACCATTTGTTAGTTCTCTACTCCCTACTCCCTATTACCTTATCCTAATTACGATTTTCAAAACCGACCTACTTAGTGCAATTAAAAATATTGTAGAGTCAAGAAAAGTCCCAAGTATTGCCCTACACAAACCCTATGACTACCATACCCCTTAGCTGGCAAGAATTAGAATCCCTCACGGACTATCAAATAGATCCCGTGAATGGCCCCACCAACGCTAAAGCCCGGTTGCGCTTATTTGGGCAGCCCGAATCTGCTGTACGGGTAACGCTTTACCGCGATAATCACGCTTGGTGTCCTTACTGTCAAAAAATTTGGTTATGGTTAGAGGAAAAACAGATTCCCTACCGCATCGAAAAAGTAACAATGTTCTGCTATGGGGAGAAAGAAAGTTGGTACAAACGTAAAGTCCCATCAGGAATGCTTCCCGCGATCGAGCTAGATGGGCGGATTATTAAGGAAAGCGATGACATTTTAATCGCTTTGGAAAAGGTTTTTGGTGTATTGAACCAAGGAATGGAAGATCCTGCGGTACTTCCTCTACGTCAATTAGAACGACTTTTATTTAGAGCTTGGTGTGCTTGGCTATGCTACCCAGCAAGTTCTTCTCAACAAGAACAACACAACCGAGAACAATTTATCAGAGTGGTGGCTAAAGTAGAGCGGGCTTTGGGTAGCACTCCAGGACCTTACTTTTTATCGGACTTCGGCATCGTTGATGTCATCTTTACGCCTTATGTAGAACGGATGAATGCCAGCCTTTATTACTACAAAGGTTATTCTCTCCGGGAGGAAAATTCTCGCTTGAAGGCATGGTTTGCGGCAATGGAAACCCGACCGGCTTATCGCGGTACTCAAAGCGACTTTCACACCCACGTACACGATCTACCGCCTCAGATGGGGGGCTGTTGGGAAAATGGCTCTCCTCAGATGCTGATTAATAAAGCGCGGGTGGATAACGGACCTTGGTTCGGGCTACCAGATGTTACTTATCAAGAACCCGAAAACTCCCGCATGGAAGCGCTGCGAAGAGTTATCGAGCATCGTACCAATATTATCCGAGTCAATCCCGCCGAAGATCAATTGTTCGATCTTGCTTTGCGTTGTGTTTTAACAAACATGATGACTGGTGAAAAATACTTGCCTCCACAAGGTTCTGATGTCGCTCTACGATATTTGCGCGATCGCATTAATGTACCCAGAGATATGTCCATTTACGCAGCCAAGCGATTGAGAGAATCCCTCGAAAAAACCGCAGCCCTCGCTGGTGACGGACAGCCAGACCCCCTTCCCACCAGACATCGACGCGATCAAGATCCGTCTAACTTTGCTATGAAGTAGGATGCGATCGCGAATTATTTATTTCCCCTTGTCTTCTCTTTCCCCCCTATATAGCGCTTTTCGTATGAGTGCAATACAATGCCGGGAAACCTCACCCCCTTCCCCTCTCCTTAGTAAGGAGAGGGGAGCAATACGGCGGGGTGATGTTAATTTTATATTTTATTCAACTGAAAACTGCTCCATAAAAAATCAAAGGAAAAAATTATGACACTACTAATCTGGCTGGGAGTTATTGTAATAGTCGCTGGTGGAGCTTATTTATTAGTACTTCAGCAGCGAGGTGCATTACCTGGTAGTAAACCAAAAGAATTACCTTCGCTCAAACGCAATGTATTTAATTTGCAAATTGGCGATATTGTTCAACATCTGGGTATTGACTGGGTAGTGGAAGGAAAACTGACATATAAAGTAGATGAGTATTCCTGGATGGAATATATGTTGCAAGATAATAATGAAATTCGATGGTTGAGCGTAGATGAAGATGACAATATAGAAGTTGCTTTACTCCAAGCTAGCGATCGATTAGATATCAGCCAAACACCACCACCGCGACAATTAAATTTTGCGGATGAAAATTATAAATGCGTTGACTCTGGGATAGCGAGTATGACTCGTGTTGGTACCGTACAAAGACGTACAGCCCAAACTTGTAAATATTTTGATTACGAAGGTTCCGGTGATAAAGTGCTTTCGATTGAAATTTGGGATGGAGAAACAGAAGTTACTGTCGGACACCGTATAAACCCCAGGTCATTGACTATTTTACCGGGTGATGGAAATCGGGTTTATGGATTGTGAAAACAGCCCTGGCTTGGTAAGGGGGGTTCGGGAGGATCTTAGTGCTTGGAATGCTTAATTTATTATTCTAGAAAAGGGTATAAATCCTATTAAAAGATAAACAGTTAATTTCGGAATATACATACTTTACATTGTATTAAAAGTTGTCTACACTTAAAGTTGACATTTTATAGCGGTTTTAATATTATGAAAAAGTCTATCTTCACAACTGCATTGTTAATTACTTCTTTATTAATGGTTGGTTGTAATAACCTTAAAGCAGAAAATTCTGACACCAGTAATTCAGTTCAAGCAGATAATTCTGAAGTAGTTTCAGTAAATAAAGATAAAATAGATAATTCTTCTTCAATCAACGATAAAGAAGATTCTAATACGACAGAAAAAGCTCCAGTTAAGAATGTTAGTACCAATCTCAAAGCAGGAGAAGGACAACCAAAATTTGCAACCATTAGAGAGATAGTTCAAGGCGATTTAAAGTGTTATGTAACTTTAATAGACGAGCAAGATAAAGAGCAAACAATTGGTGCTAGTTTTGAAATTTGCGCTCAAGAAAAAGAGTTTATAAATAAAAAAGTTAAACTTAGCTACGACATATTAAATTTTAACGATTGTGAAAGTAACGAACCTTGTGGAAAGACGAAAAAAGAATCTGCAATCGTGAAAATGGAAGTAGTCGATGGTTCCAAATCTGGAAAATCTTCTGGAGATACTCGAACTTTGAGCAACGGTGAATGGACTATCAAACTTAGCAATTACGATTCTTGGGATGGTGTTAATAATACTGGAAACGTTAAATATTATGGATGCGATTCTAAAGGTAAATGTATCGAACTTACTGGTGGTAAAGTATCTTGTCGGAATGGTAAATGTGTAACTGGTTGGAAAAATGGAAACTATGTTTACGCTTTAGAAAATGCGATTACTGAAGATGGTAATGATTCTCAAGGTTCAACTTTAATAGTTCGTCAAGGTAATAAAGTTATTCTTAGAGCAGAAGGTTTGAAGCAGGTTTAGGAATATTAATATAAATTTAAGTTTAGCTTTATAGAATAGCATTCGTTTGCAAGTGTAGATAATATTACTATGCTTGTGAATATTGTTACTATGCTTCATAACAATCATCGGATAACTAAACCGCCGAATTTTTCCAGTCAAAACTTGAAAGGACGCTCCTTCAAGGGTCAAAATCTTACAGGTGCTGATTTTCGCTATGCGGATATAAGAGGTGCTGATTTTACACAAGCAAACTTAAGAAATGCAAATTTTAGCAATGCTAAAGCAGGGGTGGAAAGCCATTGGGTAATTATTTTAATTGTCTTTTCACTATTTCTTTCCACACTTTGCGTATTTTCAGCTTGGATGACAGGGGTAATTGTTGCTGAGTCAGTGTTTCAATCATCCCAACCACTTTATGAAGGTGTACCCAGTATTGATAATAGTATTCCTGGTTTGATTGTTTTAATCGTATTGACAGTTTTTTATATTACTACTATCCGTAAAGGGTTTGTAGCAGCTTTGCTAGCGATGACAGGAATTGGGGGTGCAACAGTCGTCATTCTGGGAACTTTACTAGGGTTAAGCCTTGGTGCATCAGGCTTAAAGATGGTGGGTGCAGGAGCTTGGAGAGCAGCAGCGGCTGGAATTTGGGCTATAGTTGCCAGTTTAACAGGAGCGATCGCAGTATTTGCATCAAGTTTTGAACCATTACCGCAAGTGATTGGAGTATTAAAAGTTAGTGCGGGTATAATTGCGATCGCGATCGCCATTACTGTATTTAAAGCTTCTGATTCTGAACCTACGGCTTTAGTGATGCCAGCTTTACCGATGGCTGTAACTGTAACAATAATACTATTATTACTAAGCTTTTATATTGGTTGGCGCTGTTTATTAGCCGATACAAAGTTTACACCAATTCAAAACATGGCGCGAGCTATATTTACAATTGGTGGTACAAGTTTTCATCGTGCTGATTTAACAAATGCCGATTTCTCCCAAGCAAGTCTGAAAAGCGCAGATTTACGAAATATTAAACTAATCCGCACCAATTTTCATCTAGCGAAAAAGCTACAGCTTGCGAGAGTTGACGGTACTATTTTAAGTAACCCAAAGATTCGAGATTTAGTTGTTAGTCACAGAGGCATTAATAAATCCTACATCGGTTGTAATTTAAAAGGTGTGAATTTAGCAGGTGCAGATTTAAGCGATGCCGATTTTACCGCAGCCGATATCAGCAATGCAACATTTGCAGGAGCAATTTTAGAAAGAACAAATCTGACCCAAAGTCAAGCATTAGGAACTAATTTTCAACAAGTATATTTAACAGCAGCCTGTTTAGAAAATTGGCATATTAACGATAAAACTCAGCTTGATAATATTAATTGCGATTATGTTTATTTAAAAAACAATCAACTCGAACGTCATCCTTTAAGCGGAGTATTTGCAACTGGAGAATTTACCAAATTGTATCAAGTTATTGCAGATACTATAGAGTTGATTTTTCGCAACGGTGTAGATTGGGAAGCTTTAATTATTGCCATCAAAGAAGTATCGGCGACGAACCATATAGAAACACTGACAATTAAAAGTATTGAAAACAAAGACGATGGGTTTATTGTAGTCAAAGTTCGCGTTTGCGAAGAAGCGGATAAAGCAAAACTTCATCAAGAGTTGCAACAAAGCTATCAACAACAACTCAAAATAATAGAAGCCAGATATCAAGGAGAATTACAAGGAAAACAAGCACAAATTGAAATCCATCGTCAACATTCTGTAGAAATGGCAGAAATTGCCAAACTATTAGCTCAACAAGGTTTAAAGCATCCTCAAATTCAAATAAATAAATTAATTATCCTCACCTTGGGAGATGGTAATTTTAATGATGGCTTTCCCGTCACGGCTTTGGTTTGCAGCGATGAGCATCCCTTACCGATCGCCTTTACTGGTAAACTGCCACCAGAACCAAATATTTTACAAATATATCAACAATGGCGACAACTTTATCGTTCTCAAAAATGGTTTGGACGTATTACCTTTGAGGAAGAATCGGTAACAAATTTTTCTCAGCAAGAATTAAGTTATTATGCTGGTCAGTTAGAAAAGTGTCTTGATAATTGGCTAAATTCGCAGCAATTTCAACCAATAGCCAGAGAATTACGCTCTAATCTTACAAAAAGCGAAAAAGTACCAGTCATTATTCAAACCAAAGATATTCATTTACAACGACTTCCTTGGCATTTATGGGATTTTTTCCAACATTACCGTCAAGCAGAAATTGCTTTATCAGCGATTGGTGAAAGAACGAGAAAATCAAAATTTACTCGCAATCAAATTAGAGTTTTAACTATTCTTGGTAATAGTATAGGAATTGATGTGGAAGCCGATAGAAAAATATTAGAACAACTACCAAATAGCGAAACAGTTTTTTTAGTAGAACCAACTTTTCAAGAATTACATCAACAGCTTTGGGATGAGCAAGGCTGGGATATTTTTTGTTTTTCCGGACATAGTTCATCTCAAGCAGACGGTAGCACGGGAAAAATGTTACTTAATCAAACCAAATTGCTAACAATTAAAGAGTTAAAATACGCTTTAACAAAAGCAATTGAACACGGTTTACAGCTTGCGATATTTAATTCCTGCGATGGCTTGGGTTTAGCACGAGAATTAGCAGATTTGCACATTCCTCAAATGATAGTTATGAAAGAACCCGTACCGGATAAAGTGGCACAGGAGTTTTTAAAATATTTTCTCACCGCTTTTGCTGGGGGAGAGTCTCTGTATACCGCAGTGCGTCAAGCACGGGAGAGATTGGAAGGTTTGGAAGATGAATTTCCCTATGCAACTTGGCTACCCGTGCTGTTTCAAAATAGTGCCGAAGTTGGAATGAGTTGGCGGAAGTTGTAAAGTTAATTTGGGTTGATTATCTTATTGTCTGACTATTATTATCACAGTACCATCACCAAAAATAATAATAGTGATTCTAACTCTACGTCTTTGCAATTGATCGACATTAGTTTCACCGGAAAATTCAATTTTAGCTTGACTTGGAACTCTAATACCTGCACTTTTTAAAACAGATTCAGGCTGTTTGCGTAGTAAATCTAATTTATCTGAAGAAACAAAGCCTTGATAAACTTCCTTTATTTCGCTTTTAATAGGTTTGACATCTTGAATCACAGTTTTCTGAGGTAACTGTGTGTTAGATAATTCAGGAGTTTGAGCTAATACTTGTGTCCAAGCAGGTATCAAATTGAAGGCAGGTGCTAAGATTACAGCAGAAGTTGCACCTAGTAAAACAACACTGAAAAAACGTTTTAACATCTGAAAATTCTCCTTTAAATCCTTTAATGGATTTGTTTGAATATTTTAATTAAAGGTTAAGCTTGTTTGCCTTTCCTTCTATTTATTAATCACTTCAAGAATTAAAGTTTTATACAATTAAGGTAAATTATTCTCAATGTTCACATAAAAAAGAAAGGATAGAGCGCGATCGCACTCTACCCATTTCCTGATTTAATCAAAGTAAAATTGTTTACCTATATATCTATCTACGAACGCGATCGCTTGAAATCAATAATAACTAATTAAGGTAGGGGAACTGGAACTCTATTTTTAATCCAAGAGGGAATAGCATCTTTGTGATAATTTTTACCATCATAAGAAAATACAGTATTTGCCCAGCAAAGATTAACACCCCATACACGCTTACAACCAACAACGGAGTCATTTTCGACGGTATTAACAAGAGTTACAGGTTTATTTAATTGGATGACTTCACCTCTTTGACAATCAGAGAACTTCCATTGATAACGGTCATCTGCAAGTTTAGTCCGTGTAGAAATATTAATACCAGTGGTTTGCTTTTCGTAAATCAGCCATTCTTTTTCAATAAATAAGGCAAAATTTTCTCCACATTTGATTGCTCCACTACCACTTTGACGCTTTATTTTCATCCCTGAATTAGGTTGGCTATCCCAACCTAAGTTTGCTCCTCGTCGATCCTGATAACCCAGATGGCTTTTTTGGTCGAGATTATATAAGCTGTATCGTTTTCCTTCCACGATTCCTGAACCACTACCTTTAACTCGCCATCCAACCATGTTCTTAGCTGATGCGACTTGTGTTGTTAGAAGCAGTGTTAAAAAACTTAATGGGACTAAAAGTTGCTTAATTTTCATGTTTTTACTCCAATTCTAAAATCTAATTACTGAGGCTGATTTTTTATTCCATTTCAACCTTTCTACTTCTTAATCAATCCACAACTCAAACTTTTATACAAAATCTCTAAATATAAATTTTTGTAATAAATTTGTATAAAACTCAAACAATTAGCAAGATTAACAAGTAGAGACTCATAATAAAGATGCATCATGGATGAGCAACAGCTTGTAATTCAGATTCAAAAATCCCCACCCCAAAGTGAAGAACATCAAAAAGCCATATTCACGCTAGCTGACAAAATACTATGTTCATGCGGTTTGTTCAGGTTATCGCACAATAAATCACTTTACGGTGTCTATCTGGACATTCATCAAGCGTTACAGCAGCAACTATACCGAGATATTGCTCAGAACATTGATGAATACCAATTGAAAAATATCACTGTAGCAGTATGGATCAACGAAGTGCGATCGCGAACTTTAAAAAAAGTCATCAATGAAGCATATCTACAACAGTTAGCATTAGAATTACAAAAGTATTATCCCCCAACCGAAGAATGGCAGTATTCTTTTCAAATATTAACTAATGCGATTTTACTATCTGACAAGTTGTTGCATAAAGTCAATATTTATCATGATGTCTATGAAGAAGCTAAAAACGAACTTTGGATTTGGCTTTATCAAAATATAAATACGTATAATCCTAGTAAAGGTAAATTTACGGCTTGGTTGAATTTTCGCTTTGACATGATATTGCGAGATTCTCAAACTACTAAAAATGACCCCTTTATTCAAAAATTAAACGGGAAAATAATTAGAACAAAATATCAATTAACTAATATAATCAAAAGCATTACTCAAGAAGATTTGATTTTATGCTTAAATTTACAAATAAAACAAGTATTACACTATATCTTAAGTGTACAAATACTTTCAATATTAACAGTTAAATATTTGCTATCACAATTAATTATTAAAAAACCTTTAGTTGCAGACTCTCTTTTATTTGAAATTGCGAAACAATCTTTACCTAATGCTACAAAGTTAGCTAATATAGATGATGAAATAGAAAATATTCCGCAGCCAGAACTAGAACAACCGCTTTCCGAACAACTTCGAGAATATTTAGAAAACGACCCAAATAACCTTTTACAAAAACATATTAGAGCGCACCCAGAAGCAACTTTTCAAGTCATAGCTCTCAAACGTTTGGAAGGAATCAGTTGGAAAGAATTATCGGAAACCTTCAATATTCAGATTCCCGCACTGAGTAACTTTTTTCAACGTCACTTACAAAAAATTGCGCCAGAAATTAAAAGATATATCCAAGAATAGATTCAACATTAATAGGCAATAAAATCATGATAAATCAAATACAGAAACCATTAACCTTCACAGTTAATTTAACCCAGAAAGCGCATCAATTAGCTGAAAATTTTTGTAACAATCATTCTAACCTGCAAAAGTCAGAACAAGTTTATCTTAATACCCTAGCAATTTATTCTGTAAATCATTACTTACAGTGTCTTGGTTTTACAACCGATTGGAAAGCAAGTAATAGCTACGATCCAATAATACAAAGTTTCCTAGATGTTGCCGATTTAGAAGTAATAAACCACGGTAAATTAGAATGCAGGGTTGTTTCACCAGATGCTAAATTTGTTTATATTCCCCAAGAAGTATGGAATGCAAGAATTGGTTATATTATCGTACAGCTTGATGAATCTCTAGAAACTGCAACATTATTGGGATTTACACCACGAGTTTCAACAGAGGAATTACCGCTTAATCAATTGCGTAAATTAGAAGAATTTCCCCTGTATTTGCAGCAAGTTACTCCACCAATTGATTTAAATGAATGGTTTGAAGATGTTTTACAGCAAGGTTGGCAAACTTTGGAATCACTTTTAAATACTGAATCAGTAGGAAATTTCAATCTGAGTTTTAAAGATGCTTCTTACTTGCAAGCAGAAGAAATTATTGAAGCAGTCAAACGAATTGAATTTGAAAATCAATCTGTATTAATGTTAGTAGCGCTGAAACCAGAAGAAGACGAGCAAATAAATGTCCGCTTGCGAATTTATCCAGATTCCGAAAACAAATGTTTGCCGGAAAATATCAAATTAGCTATATTATCCGATTCGGGAGAAACTTTAAAGGAAGTGACTTCTCGCAGCATAGATAATTTTATTCAACTTCCTTCTTTTCGGTGTAATTCGCAAGAAAGCTTTAAAATTAGATTATCTTTAAATGGTATCTGTTTTACAGAGAGTTTTTTCCTTTGATATACACAGCATAGACTATAATCGTTAATTGCTATAATAAGTTTACAAGCATAGACTACTAGCACACAAATAAACCAAAATTATGCATTCAGTTTACCGCATAAACACGAAAGAGTTAGACCCAAGTTTTATTGATGCATTGAAAGTAACTTATCCGGATAGAGAAATAGAAATTGTTGTATACGAAGTTGATGAAACTGCTTATCTTTTAGCATCTGAAGCAAATAAGAAACATTTGTTACAAGCTATAGAAAACGTAAAAGAAAAGTCTAACCTTATTGAAGTTGATATTGAAAACCTTGAATGAGCAGAAGAATTGTATTTGAACCGGGTGCATTTGAGGATTTTAACGAGTGGTCTAAGTTAGATAAAAAGCTTTATAAAAAGATTGTCGAACTAATAAAGATATTGACCGTTCTCCTTTCACTGGTTTAGGAAATCCCGAACCATTGAAACATGAATTAACTGGTTTCTGGTCAAGAAGAATTAATGAAGAACATCGTTTAATTTATACTATAAACGATACAGAAATAATTATTGCAGCTTGTAAATATCACTATGAATAGTTTAGGTCGGCTATTCTCTTAGTGGAGTACTAGAAATCAGCACTTATCGATCCAAGCACTGATGTCGGAATCAATCAACAAAAAGCCCAAGATTTTCTTCATACCGATGCAGGAATACAAGAAGTTCGAGACTTAGAAAAACAATCTCTCTTTATCTCTTTCCTTTGCGCTAAGAGCGTCTTTGCGGTTTTTTAAGTCGGTAATCTTCTGCTAAGAAAGGAGTAATTCCAAAAAAGATTAGGTCAACTACGCAACCCTTTCTCTTTCAACAACGTATCAGCCCAAACCTTATGATCATCTTGAAGCTGCGGTACGGGTTCAACATTATAATCGATCGCTAAATAAAATCTTGCTCGTTCGTAAACCTGTGCTAACAAACTTTGTAAATCTACTAATGGTTCGTTATCTCCAGATTTTAAAGGAAGTAAAAACTGTGGAATTTCTTGCTGAAGATTGAATCCAAATACTTCCGCTAAAGGACGACGATTTCCACGAGCAACTAAGATGCGATAATCTGTTTTAGGTATTTCGCTAAGAATTTGCATAGGTTTCCCAGCCCGAAGTAAATCAATTTCTACCAAATGTGTCGGACTACTTAACACATCTCGACGCTTTTCTTCATAAGCATCTCTTCCTTTTCCGGTACGTTTATTTGTAGGAGAAAGAACTTCAATAGTTGTTACTACATACCCGGTTGCTACTTCTCGAATTTCTAAATAAGCTTCTTTCTTTTCTTCTGGTACTGGAAGTTTTACAGTTACCGATTCTCCTTGAGCAGGTAAAGTTGCCGTTGTTGTTTTATTCTGAGTAGAAGCCTTCGTTTTAGTTGTGACAGCTACATCTGGAATTTCCACTAAAACCGAATCTTCAATATCGCCTAAATACGTCCGTTTTTCAATAGCTACTCGATATTCAATACCAAGTTGTGGTTCTATAGCATCAGCAATGGCTGTAATCAACCGATGATGCACTTCCGACCATAATTCAGGATTTTCTAAATAAGGATTCATTCCCGGAAATGGAGAAAGCATAAACCGCACCTCACATGACTATAATTCCAATTTTAGATTAAAGCCATTCGATTTTGGATTTTAGATTTTGGATTTTGGATTATTTTGCTTTTTTATTGATAAGCTTGCTACTGTGTTGGATTTTAGATTTCAAATAAAAATTAATTCGTGGATTGAGGATTTCTAATTATCCCCTGCTTGAAAGTCAGAGGCTTATTTTTTAATCTAAAATCCAAAACTTGTGCTGAGCTTGCCGAAGTATCCAAAATCTAAAATCCAACCCCTAAATCCTAATTCCCTTCCCCAGTGCGATCGCTATTTTCTACACCAATTAATCGATTCCACAGTTGATAACCAACTTCTGATTTAGGAACGTAATAATTTTCGGGTTCTGCTTCTATCGCACCCATCGCGGTAAATTCTTCTCTTTTTGGATCGTTAAGATCGATATAGGTTGCAGTCTGTGCCAAGCGACTACCGTGAGGAATGATTGTAATCTGCCTTAATTCGTCGTTGGTAAAATCTTTGAGCTTTTCGTGCAATTCCTTAATATCGTAAGCGTTTAAACCTGCTTTTTCGGGGTTTTGACCATCAAGTCCGTGATTCAAACCCGCACCTTCATGGGGATTCAAGTCTTTTTTGTATTCGTCTGGTATATTATCCGAGGATTTTGCTGTAGACATAATATTTCCTTTTATTCCTTCAATAACAACTTAAAAAACTGACAAACAAAATTTTTGCGTTACTTCTGCCGTTTATAACGTCCAATTAATTCGGCTTGAGTAACTATATGCCCTTCCATTGCTGCTTCTATATCTTGTTTACTCGCACCTGCGGCTAAACCTAAAGATATATCTAAAGCATACAGCTTGAAGTAATAACGATGCGTACCGTCGGGAGGACATGGAGGTCCATACCCGAATTGGTCGTAGTCGTTTGTACCGTGAATACCGCTACCGTCTAACATTGCATCGGCTGCAATTCCTTCAGGTATATAACGAGTTTGCACTGGTATATCGTAAAGAACCCAGTGAACAAAAGTTTTACCAGGAGCATCTGGGTCATCAACAATTAACGCCAGACTCTGGGTTTCACGAGGAGGTTCGTCCCATTTTAAAGACGGGGAAATTGCTTCACCATCGCAGGTATATTCTGGTGGAATTAATCCATTAGCAGAAAAGCTATCACTTTCTAATTTCATAGGCTGACAATAGGAAGGTTAGTTTGTATATATAGATAAAGCTTAGTACCGTCTCAAAATAAACAGTAGCTGCACTTCTCTGCTGTAGGTTAACGTTGTTTATTGTTAAAATCCTTCACCCAAAAGGAATTTATTCGTAAAAGTATCTCTGTCTAAAGTAATATGTCTTGAGTTTTAGAAGTGATTAGGGCGTATGTAATAACTCCGTAACCCAACATCTGATTTATCGGTATTTTAAAGAATATTTCTATTTATCTTATAAGAATAATGCTGGGTTACGACACGATAGCCTAGATTCTTATGACAACCGAATTTGCAAATCGTATCTAATCCAACCTAAAATCTGATGTTGGGTTACGACGCAATACAAATTAATTGGTTAATCGTTTAATCTCCTACTGAGTCTAACCCAACCTACGACTTAAGCTAAAAGTTGCTCGCACAATTTATCAAGTTCCCTACTTTGCTCTTGAATAATTGTATGTGCAGCTTTTTCGAGTAATTCCATATTCTCTTCGGTAGTATTATCTAAATCATCGTTTGCTTCAATCAATTCTTTTTGGAAGCGATAGTACTGTTTACTGTTATTTCGAGCATCGGGTAGCAACTGTCTTAATTGGTAATTTGCTACTTCACTTGCACCATCAAGAAAAATATTAATTAGTGGCTGTATCCATTGTAGTTTACCCCAATTGGCAGCTTGTTCGTAAGGAAATTTTCGAGTTAGAGAACCCGTACCCAAGGAAGCAACTAAAATATCTTCTAAACTTACTTGTTCGCCTTTATTTTGAGTGTATATAATAGCTTCTACAATTGCTAAGGCTGTAGGATTATTCGCAAAAACTGCACCATCTACTAAAGCGTAATCATCATTAATACTATTATCGTAACCACGCATTGCTAATTTAGAAGGTTTAAAAAAAGTTGGAGCAGCAGTTGTTGCCATTGATGCTTCTATCATTTTGTAATCGTTACAAAGCTTCCGAAAACTAGCTCCTGAATGTCTTTGAAATTTAGGATTATTGATAAAAAATACGGGTATTCGTAGCTGTATATCATAACTCGTGACAAAAATATTTGTTAATGCATCTTTAAGAAGGGTATCTTGAAAATATTTCTTGGCAACTCTTTCTCTACCTTCAGAAGGATACTTTGGTCTTAATAAATCATCAACATCTGTTAAGCTTTCTAAAAACGGTTCGTGAAAGATATTTTTTCCATCGTCTCGATACATATTAATGATATCTTCCATTTCATACCGAGCAACAGTTTTATTCTCAGGATTCGGCATAGTTAAAATCATCGCTAAAAAACCTCCAGTTGAGGTTCCAGCAATTAAATCAAACAATTGCCAAATTCGCTTTTGGGTGCGTTTTTCAATTTCTTTAAGAACTATTGCCGGGATGATGCCGCGAATACCGCCACCATCAATTGATAATACATTGTACTTAAAAGACATAACTTTTGTTTATTTAACTGAATTTCTTAGTATTCTACAACTTGGAAGGTAGTGATTCCGACCAATATCAATTATTAATAAACAATTATCAATTACTAACAAACAATTAATAATTAACCAATCCTCAATGCCCCATGCCCAATAAAAAAAACTTGGAGTCAAAAACCCCAAGTCTAAAAGATTACTATTGCATCACTATTATCTATTACATTGTTAAAGATTGAGAATTGGTTTCAATCAACTTCGCTAAATCTTGCAGGAATGCCGCAGCATGAGCGCCATAAATAACTCGATGGTCGCAAGTAATATTTACTTTCATTAGAGTACGTATACCCATCATACCGTCCGCAGTGGCTACTACTTCCGGACGAGATGCAGCGATCGCCAAAATCGAACCTTGTCCGGGTGGCAATATCGCGTCAAATGTATCTACACCAAACATACCCAAGTTAGATATGGTAAAGGTGCCGCTACTGTATTCCTGGGGCTGTAACTGTTTTGCGCGAGCGCGTTCTACTAAAGATTTCCAGTTACGCGATAAGCTGTAAATGTCTTGCTGGTCGGCATTTTGCAATACTGGTGTAATCAATCCTCCGTCATCCATTGCTACCGCTACGGCAATATTTATGTTAGAAGGATGTACCATTCCCTGTTCTGAATAGTTGGTATTCAATAATGGGTGTTTTTGTAATGTCATCGCTACGGCTTTGGCAAGCAGCGCGGTCATTGTTACACCTTTTGATTTGATCTGTTTGTAAAGTTTGTTTAATTCGTCGCTGGCGATCGTATAACCTACATGGAAAGTCGGTACGGATAAGCTGTGCAGCATAGTCCGCACTACGGCATTTTGCAAGGTGGTCAAAGGTACCGTTTGTCCGGGAGTTACTGCAACCGGCATCGGTGTAGGTGTCGCCGCAGGGGTGACTGTAGGAGTGCTGTGAGCGGGTGCAATCGCTGGCTGAGGTGGGGTAGTAACAGTATTGCCCGCAGCCGTTTCTACGTCTTCAGCAATAATCCGACCGTGAGGACCGCTACCAGAAATCCCGCTTAAATCAACTTTAAATTCTTTGGCCAACTTACGAGCGCGGGGAGAAGCAATTGTTCTGCCAGTCCGACTCGAACCATTTTGAGCGGTGCTGTTTGTTGAACCCACAGATGCTGGCTCTGGTGCGACGATTTGTCCGGGGCCTGTTGCTGCTGCAACGGCTTTAGCTGGTGCTGCATGGGATTTAGCTTGAGCGATCGCTGTTTCAATTTCGGCTTCGGTTTCTGTTAATAAAGCAATAGTAGAACCCACCGGAGCAGTTCCTCCAGCTTCTACTAAGATGTGCGCCATATATCCTTCATAGAAGGATTCTACATCCATATCCGCTTTATCCGATTCGACGATTACCACCGTTTCGCCCTTTTCAACCTTGTCACCCGCAGCTTTTTCCCAAGAGACTATTTTACCTTCAGTCATAGTGGAACTCAGCGCTGGCATAAATATTTCGCGAATACTCATAAGAAATATGGTGAATTAGTAATTAAGGGACTTTAATAAGTTTTTGACAGATTGCATTGTATCGCGAGCGCGATCGCAACAAACCATCTTAAGACTACACTTATCGGTTAATCTGTATTTTTGCGTACTGAGTTCATGGTTTAATGTCGGAAATATAAAGAAGTTTTAAGTAGAGAAATTACTTAATCCTTTTCGGACAAGTTTTTGGAAAAATCTTTCGGAAATTCAACTTAAGGTATGAAGTTAGGAGTCATGTCTCGATTTAAAATTCAAGATAGATAAATAAAAACAACCGTTTAAGATTCCCTTTGAATTGTATGTCGGCAAAGTTGAAAATTGGACTAGTATTAACACTTTCGCTCTTTGCTACTGCTGTTGTTGCTGGAGTTTACAGAATTAAACAATGGCATTCTAATACGGTTTCCACCGCCGAACAACAGAAAATTAGAGCAAAAGAAATCTCAAGTCAAAATGTTGAAAATCCATACAGAGCAAAATATAAATCAATACCTTTAACTCACCTTAAATCCTTACTTAGAGGTACTGACCCTGCGACTCTTGCGATTAATGCTTTCGATCCAAATAACTCGAAAGAATTAAGTCGTAAGGTAGAGGTAGCTTATCCAAAACCCGATCGAGCAATGGTAACGATAATCCAAACCAATTTTGCTTCATCTAAGTCTAAACCAGTCAAATATCGAGTTGAACTTACAAGTTTTGGACGCTCGCTATTTGTAAGTTCACCTCCTTTGTGGCAAATTGTTTGGGCTGGTTCTTACGACCAATGTTTTGCAGACAGAACAACTAAACTATCAAACATCAATTGTCGGTAAAAAGTCAATTAA
>NZ_JAYGHM010000042.1:51797-54928 GCF_034931125.1 Rivularia sp. UHCC 0363
AGTAGGGAGTAGGGAGTAGGGAGTAGGGAATAGGGAGTAGGGAATAGGGAGTAGGGAGTAGGGAGTAGGGAGTAGGGAGTAGGGAGTAGGGAGTAGGGAATAGGGAGTAGGGAGTAGGTAATTGGAGCATTTCGGTATATATATTTTTAATTACCTATCTATTGAATCGGAATCTTTTTGTGTATCGATCTGATTTTTATACCTTATTCGAGATTGCTTGAAAATTAAATATAGAGTGTGTGTGAGGAGCAAGGATATTTGAGTGAACAATTGTTAATTCGCCGCAGGTGCAGCGAATTGCAAATTGCGAATTGTCTAGATATCGCCGCGAAGTTCTTCGATTACACCGTCGCGTAGAACAATTTCCACCTGCATTTTACTAATTAAGTTATCGCCTTTTTCTGCTCGGAAAAACCCTTCCAATTGAAATTGATTAACTTCTTGATCCAATTCAAGCATTTGTACCTGTTGGAGGTTTTGCAGGCTTTGGTTTTTTTGTTCTAGCATCTCGCTTTTTTTCTCGTTTACCTGAACTTGAATGTTCTCAATTTGTTGTAAAGTCTGAGGTCCGGGGGGTTGCAAACCTTGCTTTTGAATTTCAGTAATTGCTCGCTGTCCTTGGACATCGATTTGTTGTAGCTGCTGGTCGATTTGATTGATTTGAGTTTGTAGTTGCTGCGTTACTTCCTCTTTCCATAGAGGTGTGACAATGGCTTTGACATTAATAACGCGCTTGAGCAGCAGTTGAGGATTGGAGATGTCCATAGAAATATCTTTTTTTCCCTTTTGAATTCAACAAATTGTAGATTAGTTTGTGGCAAAGATCCGTTCAATCATATCGTGATAGCGTTCCATCACCACGTGTCGTCGGACTTTGAGAGTTCGTGTCATCAAGCCATTTTCCATAGAAAACGGTTCCATAATCAGTTGAAATGGTCCAATACGGTCATCCGATCGATATCCCGGACGATTTCGTACTTCTCGAATCAACTCTTGTCGAAACAAATCCTGGATCATTTTACTCTCAAGGTTGATTTTTTGGCTGGTGGATGTCGTAACATTGTCTTCTTTAACACATAATTCCAATTTTCGATCTGATGCCCATTTTTCTAATGCTTCTAAATTGGGAACAATCAAAGCACCGAGACTCTTCTTGTCTTGTCCCACCAGCATTATTTGGTCGATAAATGGCGATCGCAAACAAGCGTCTTCGATGGGAAGCGGTTCAATGTTTTCCCCGTTGGTTAATACAATAGTGTCTTTTGCTCGTCCGGTTAAAACTATATCCTGAGAAGGTGTTAACCAACCCAAATCACCACTATTAAACCAGCCTTCGGCATCAATGGCTGTTTTTGTCGCTTCGGGGTTTTTGTAATAACCCTGCATGATTTGCGGTCCTTTGAGCAATACTAAACCTTTTTCCCCGGCACTTAATTCTCGACGAGTTTCTAAATCCACAATTTTGACTTGGGTACCCGGTATCGGCAATCCTGAAGAACCGCGTAAATTACTCCAGTGACGACGAGCATGAGTAACCGGACTCGTCTCTGTTAAACCGTAACCAACGGCGATTTCCACACCAATAATCTCGTAGAAATCATCTATATGTTTCGCTAATGCACCACCACCACAAATTAACTGTTTAACTCTTCCTCCCGTCGCTTCTCTCACCTTTTGATAAACTATTTTTTCAGCCAAAGCGTGTATAGGTGAAAGGGCTTTTGCTTGAATATTCGCGGCAATTCTTTCTCCCATAGAAGGATTGATATTTTCCAAATCCAATTTTTGAACAATTCGTCGCGCTTTAATGTACTTATTGCTAATACCTAAAAATCGATTAATCAAGCTTTGTTTAGAAGCTGGTTGTTCGCGAAACTGTTTTTGGACTCCTTCATAAATCGATTCCCAAATACGCGGTACCCCAATCATGTAATGGGGTTGATATTTTTTCAAATCATTTTTGATCGATCGCAAATTTGTATAAATTTGGGTGCAGCCTTGACTCAGTAAAAAGTACTCACCTGTACGTTCAAATACGTGCCAGGTGGGGAGAATACTTAGAATAATATCTCCGACTTCCGGCTGAACTATGGTACGTAAATTAGTGACCTGATGCATCAAATTCCCGTGAGAAAGCATCACACCCTTGGGTTTACCCGAAGTTCCGGAAGTATAAAGTAAAGTGGCTAAATCATCGCGCTTTTGCTTAACGGTTTCTAATTTATGTTTTGCGCCAATTTCCATCAACTGCTCGAAGTTTAGTACCTCGATTGCCTCTTCATTTGGTACTGTTTGATCGGTCAACAAAATTACCATTACAATTGGTAAATTATCTAAGCGCGATCGCAGTTTTTCAAAAGTCTGTAAATCTTGCGCGACTAAGACTGTACTATCGCTATTTTCTAAGATAAACGCTAATTCTTCTACATCGGCTTGAGAACTGCGTACTGCATTTACAGCCCCAGCAGTCATCATCCCTTGGTCGGCAATTAACCAGCGAGGACTATTATCGGCAATCAGCGAAATTCTTGTTTGTGGCTTGACTCCCAATGCTTGCAAACCAGCAGCAAACTGTTGAATTTGTTGATGAAGCTGAGTATAAGTTACGATCTCCTCTTGAGGTCGAGCGTGAGGATTATGCAGTGCCGTTGTATCACCAAAGCGACTTGCGACTATTCCCCAAATTTCGGGCAAAAACTCTACATTTGAGTAATCAAATCGGCTTTTCAAAGATTGCCGGTCTTTTTCAGTAAACCGATCTAATAAATTATTTGTACTGCTATTATTAGACATCACACGCAACTTTTACACTCCATTATTTGTACTTCCAGCATATTCCTTTATTTAGTAAAAATAGACAACTACTATAGATACAACAGGGATAGCTGGTTTTATATTCATCCAGAAATTGAGTTTTTCCGTGAATGTAAAATTATATTTATAAAAATTTAGTTATATAAATAAATATAAATTAAATTAAATTAAATCTAAAATAGACTTTTAGTGTGAAAGCTGACAATAATTCTACCAAGGAAGAATAAATAGATTTAAGCGTAAGTAGGTTAGTAGAAATAAATCAAACTATGTAACGGTTGGGTAAATTAAGTTAAAAACCCTTCCCCTACTCCCTA
>NZ_JAYGHM010000042.1:55060-68659 GCF_034931125.1 Rivularia sp. UHCC 0363
CCCTACTCCCTACTCCCTACTCCCCTCCTTGCCTTTTACTTACTACTCCTCATTGAAACGGAATGCTTCATTTTGCACAAATTATTATTTATGCAGTTAGAAATAGTCAGCAAAGCGTAAAGATATATCAAAATTAAAAGCCATTTAAAAGTCGATACGGATTTAATTCTTGCCATTTTGTTCCACAATAAGACATAAGCATTTTTTCGTAGAGAGGAAAGCTGGAGATGAATTTAATAGATTGTATTTTACTAACCTTTGTCAATGCTGTTATCTGTCTTGTATTTCCCAAACTGATATCTTCAGCATTCGGCGTGAAAAGCAAATCAGCCGTTCTTCCTGAAGCTAGTGTTGCTTTAAAAGAAGCCAACTAAAACGCGGTATATTATATCGGGGCATCTTTGTCTACCCCAAATTTTATCAGTGAGTGATTTTTGGCAATTTTGCAGCAGTTAATCTTGGACAGTTGCTCGCACTTAACAGCGAAAAATATAAATTAGCATTCCCAGATTCATCCGCAAGGTTAATCTAAAATCAAAAATTAAAAACTTAAAATAGATTAACCTTTAATTTTCAACCAAAATGGTAACAGCAGCAGTAAATCCCTTTCTTGATGGTAATTTCGCTCCGGTACGTGAAGAAATCACCGCTGACGACCTGAAAATAATTGGTGAATTGCCTCCCGATTTATCCGGGATGTTCGTGCGGAATGGTCCTAATCCTCAATGGCAACCCAAAGGACAGTATCATTGGTTTGATGGTGATGGAATGCTGCACGGTGTAAGAATTTCTAATGGTAAAGCCAGCTATCGCGATCGCTACGTGCGAACAAAAGGATGGCAAATCGAACATGAAGCCGGTAAAGCCGTGTGGAGTGGATTATTAGAACCGCCGCAAATGGACAACCCCGAAGGTGCATATAAAAACGTTGCAAATACCGCGCTTGTATGGCACGCAGGGCAATTTTTCGCACTTTGGGAAGGAGGTGCGCCTTATGCTATCAAAGTTCCAGAATTAGAGACTATTGGTGAATATACTTACAACGGCAAGTTACAATCTGCTTTTACCGCACATCCTAAAGTAGACCCAATTACGGGTGAAATGATGTTTTTCGGTTATTCCTTCGCTCCGCCATATCTGCATTACAGTGTAGTTTCAGCAGAAGGCGAACTTATGAAAACTGTACCCATTGAATTACCGATGGGAGTAATGATGCACGATTTCGCCATCACCGCCAACTATACAATATTTATGGATTTGCCCATGACATTCAATCCTATGCGGATGCAGAAAGGCGAAC
This sequence comes from Rivularia sp. UHCC 0363, assembly GCF_034931125.1. Taxonomy (NCBI): domain Bacteria; kingdom Bacillati; phylum Cyanobacteriota; class Cyanophyceae; order Nostocales; family Rivulariaceae; genus Rivularia; species Rivularia sp. UHCC 0363. Next base: position 56,361 of record NZ_JAYGHM010000042.1, read on the forward strand.
CCGGTTTAAAATTTGAGAAAGATAGAGCCAGTCGTTTCGGTATTGTGCCACGTCACGGTGATAATAATGATGTGCGCTGGTTTGAAACTCCCGCTTGTTTCGTATGGCATACCCTCAACGCTTACGAACAAGGAGATGAAGTTATACTTTTGGGTTGTCGAGTGAATTCAGCAAATATGTTTGCTACCGAAGATGTTGAAAGCGATTCACAAAGCAATATTCCTAGAATGCACCGTTGGAGATTTAACATGAAAGATGGTAGCGTCCGCGAAGAAAGCTTAGACGATGCAGCGTCAGAATTCCCCCGCATCAACGATAATTTTTTAGGACAACCAACCCGCTACGGTTACGCTGGCAAAATAGGACAAGGTTCATTTGAAGGTATAATTAAATATGACCTGAACAGCGGTAAATCTCAAAGTCATGAATTTGGCAAAGATCGTTGTGGTGGAGAAGCTGTATTTGTCCCTCGTGGAAATGGTGAAGATGAAGGTTGGGTGATGACATTCGTGTATGACTCCAGCAAAGACACATCTGAATTAGTAATTGTAGACGCTCAAAATATCACCTCCGAACCAGTTGCGCGGGTATTGATTCCGCAACGAGTACCTTATGGTTTCCACGGTGATTGGATTAGTGAAGAGAAATTGCAGAAGTCGAAGTGATAGGTAGTACAGATAACTGATGTAGAGACGTTGCAGTGCAACGTCTCTTTGTATTTTAGGTTTTAACTAATCCGCCAGCAAGATAGAAACCTGATAATTTCAGTTAAGTGTATTGACTGGTATTGCTCCAAGTTATATGGTCAATTAAATTACCTTTTATGATTCAGTTTTAAATTTCGTCTTGACCGCTGACATAGATTCTATGAAGTAAATGTGAAGTTATTATGAACGGAAAGTTATTTCGATTTAGCGGTCTGTCACTGTGTATTTTATTTAACTTATTAACTGTAACAGCCGTTGAACAACTGTTATCCGATCGCGGAAATAAATTAGCTTATTCCAACCGTGCGATAGCGCAAACAGCCGAAGAGCAGATTGCTCGCAGCGTGTATAAAAAAGTCAGTCCGGCAGTTGTGACGGTTAAAGATGGTAGAGGACATGGAAGCGGTTTTGTTGTTAGTCAAGATGGATTGATTGTGACCAACGCTCATGTTGTGGAAGGAAGTCCCAGTGTAGTAACGGTTGAATTTAAAGATGGAAAGCAACTTCCCGCTGACGTGATGGGTTTTGCTAAAGGAGGATTAGATTTAGCAGTGTTGAAAATCCACAATCAGAAGAACCTGCGGACAATTGCATTAGCTTCAAATGGTAGTACTGAAGTTGGCGATCGCGTTTTTGCTCTTGGTTCACCTCTCGACCCCGAATTTAAAGACACGTTTACCCAAGGAAACATCACTCGCATCAATAACGATGGGGAGGTTCAACACAATGCACCTATTTACGGTGGGAATTCTGGGGGTCCTCTGCTTAATTCCAAAGCTGAAGTAATAGGTGTAAATACATCGATTATTGGCTCACCAGGAAAATTAAATACAGGGATGAATTTTTCGATTCCGGTATCTAATATACGGTCATTTATAGCCGCAGCAAGCAAAAAAGATTTATCAACAGTTTCGACTTTAACCAAACCACAACAGCGAGAATTTACTGCTATTTCGCTTAACGGTCAAATCATCAATGACAAATTAACAAAAGATAATAGCTTTGTGAATTTGTATGTTTTTCGGGGTAAAACAGCACAAAAAGTAGTGATTGAAATGACAAGTAAAAGCATGAATCCGGCTTTAGCTTTATATCAGCTTGTTGAGACATCTGAAGGTAATCAAGCAAACAAAATAGTTGAAAACGATGATAGGGGTGCGGGTGATTTTAACTCTCGAATTGCAACAACTTTACCAGCAGATGGAATTTATGTAATAGAAGCGAAATCTTCCGCAGGTAGTCAATCGGGTGATTATAGTTTGCAAGCCATTGTTAAGCCTTAGAAGAAATTATCGGGGTGTTTTGTAATCAACCACATCCGCCCTCACCCTCGAAGGGTGGGGCTACAGATACGAAGCCCACCTGCGTGGGCTTAATTAGTCCGCGCAGGCGGACTTTGCCTGTGTAGCCGCGATTTTAATCGCCGGGTATTCTCCGAAAAATAATGTTGACACACGTTCACGAAGTGTGCGCTCCGGACACAGTGTGCCATAGGCATTATATCTTGTCTCTACAAGATTTCCGAAGATGTCTAATAACGATTTAATCAAAAAATGAATAAACCCGATTTCTCATGTGTTAATTATCTTACTTTCCACCGTAGTAAAAAGCGATTTCCTTATCCTTCAAAGGTGCAAAATCAGCTTCTTCAAGCATTTGATTAAGTTCAGCTTGAGAAATATGCTTAGCCCCAATTCTCACAATACGAGACCTCATAGTGTTTTTTACGCCACTACGTTGTCTATCGCCCTCTAACGCCATAACTTTATGATATAAGTCCAACTTAGTCGGTTCAATAGTCGAACCATCTAAATCAATTCCCTTGGCAATAGCTTCATCAACAGCATCAGCACCCTTCGTTGACGGATTCACTTGGTTCGCTTCAACAGTCATAGCAAATCATTATTATTCTTGTAACTAAATCTTACCAATTTACGGTACCTTTGCTTACCATTTACCTTTAACTTTCAAAATGAACCTTGAGATGCCGTAAATTTTCGTATGCGCTTGTCATCTATAAGGCTTATAGTTTAATCTCAAAGTAATGCTGTCGCAATATGGTGACACTATGTCAGAGCATCGTATTCCCGAACAAAAAAATCGTCGATTAGAAAGAGCTTTAAGCAATACAATTGTAGACAAATGTTTTGAAGACTCTGAAAGCTGGCTGCGAGCTATCTTACGGATGTGTATCTTCTCGTTAGGCTATATAGATTCCGAGCCAGTGTTTATCGTTGAATGTCCCAACCAAGCTGTAGCAAAAAGATTAAGTCGCAAAACTTATCCTTTTAGAGACATAGTGTACTATTTTACCGATAATCTTCAAGCTAGCGAGCGGAGCTTATTTTGCTATCAAGAATCAAAAGGTTCGTGGCAATGTTTCGACACCAATAGCAATTCTTGGAAAAATTGGAATAGTCTACAAACCTCACACCGCTTGAATTGAATAATCCAAAATCCAAAATTTTATAACTCCTAACTCCTTACTCCTTCCGAGTTACTAACCCCCCAAAAAAGGCACCCAAGACACTTCCAGTCCAAATTCCTGTAGTGCTACCTTGCCACATTGCACCGGGTGCCACCACTACTTTACAGCCAGCTTTAAATAATTCCCAACGTTGGTTTTGACAGTTTTGCCTGTGAGCTTGTACACTCATTTGTCCCCCAACATAACCGCTGAAAAAGCCAGATGCAAGGGCTAGGAAAGTGCAAATTAGTAATCTTTTTTGTGATGATTGTTTAGTCATGATGGGGTAATGGGGGATGGGTATCAATAACCGCGAGCAATAAATTTATAAATTCTTACTTCTCACTCTTAATTCTTTCCCAACTACCAACTACCAACTACCAATTACCATCAACCAGTATTTCTCATCCCAGCAGCAATTCCATTGATAGTTAACAGCGCACCTCTGAGCAATTCTCCTTTGCTGTAACGCGAGTGAATTACTCCAGAAATGGCGTTGGTTTTGCTGTCACGCAGACGCTTAAGTAAGGATACCTGGATAAATCCTAAAGGTACAATAGTACCATTTCTCAACTGTACCGAACGCTGCAAAATTGGGTCTCCATCCAAAAGTCTTTCGCTTTCGGTGATTTGTAAAACCAAATTTTTTGTCAGGTAGTATTCGCTGGAAATTTGGTTAAATACTCCATAAAAGCGCTGCTTATCTTCAGGTTTGGATAGCTCTTCTACATAGTGTCGTGCCATTTGTAAATCGACTTTTGCTAAGGTCATTTCTACTTTGGAAATTACCATTTTGAAAAATGGCCACTTCCTGTAAAAGCAACGTAATAGCTGTATGTGATCGTCGGGGGCTTCGTTCAAAAATTCCTGCAAAGCTGTGCCGACTCCGTACCATGCAGGTAGTAAAAATCTGGTTTGCGTCCAGCTAAATACCCAAGGAATCGCTCGCAAACCACTTAAGCCTTTGTTACCTGATGGACGACGGGCTGGACGAGAACTGATTTGTAACTGACTAATTTCTTCTATGGGCGTAACTTGATGGAAAAAATCAATAAAATCGGGCTGCTCGTAAATTAAATCTCGATAATGGGCCCGCGATCGCGCTGATAATTCTTCCATAATTTCGTTCCAGGGTTCGATGTCGTCAAACCCCGCACTCAGCAAGCTGGCTTGAATTACGGCAGTGGTGATGGTTTCAAGATTGTACAGTGCTAAGTTAGGTAAGGAATATTTGGAAGCTAAAACTTCTCCTTGTTCGGTAATTTTAATCCGCCCGTTAATACTTTTACCTGGTTGCGCCAAAATTGCCTCGTAAGCCGGACCGCCACCACGTCCTACGGAACCACCACGTCCGTGGAATATTCGCACGCTTAAACCGTATTCTTCGGCTATTTGCTGCAATGATTTTTGGGCTTTGTGAATCTCCCAATTACTGCTCAGAAAACCTGAGTCTTTATTACTATCGGAGTACCCCAACATAATTTCTTGTAAGTTGGGATTCATCGTAGAAGCCGAGGAAGCGGAAAATGTCCCTTTTACCTTCTTGATGTCCTTTTCCCCTTGTCTGTGGACACTTTCCTCAACAGGGGAAACTACCGCAGGTCTTTGTCCTCCCTCTATCCCCTTGTCTTCTCCTTCAAACGCATACCCTCCCGCAAGTAATGCGCGATATAAAGGAAGAGAAAACAGGTCTCGCATGACTTGTCTGGAGCGCTGTAAGTCTTCTACTGTCTCAAACAAAGGAACTACTCGGATTGTACCGATCGCTGTTCCGGGGTCGTAAAGTCCTGCTTCTTTAGCCAATAGCAATACTTCTAGTACGTCGCTGACCGAGCAACACATACTAATAATATAAGTTTGGCAAATATTGCGGCCAAATTCTTGCTGTAGCGATCGCAATACACGTATGGTTTCTACAACTTCGTTGGTTTTATCTCCAAATGGTAACTGTGCGGGAATTAGCGGTCTTCTAGTTTGCAGTTCGGTTACTAACCAAGCAATTTTCTCCGCTTCGGGTAATTCCTCGTAATTTGTCTCTAGAATTCCCAGATATTCTAAAATTTCGGCGATCGCGCTGCTGTGACGGGTTGACTCTTGCCGAATATCTAGTTGTGTCAAGTTAAAGCCAAAAATTTCAACCTGAGTCAGGAGATTTTCTAACTGCTGACACTTTAAACCAGTTTCTGATAAGTTGCGCTGAATTAACCTTAAATCTGTTAAAAACTCTTCTACACCACGGTAAATTGGCGCTTTGTCGTCTTTGATAATCTCGCGCTTCCACAATGCTGAATTGCGATCGCGGGTATTTTCCAGTCGCTTAACCACATAAGCGAGTTTCAAACGATAAGGTTCCTGACGATAGCGTAAAGCCAGTGCATCATAGACTCCGCTCATCTGGGACTGTTCGATTTCCAGCGATTCTAATAAGTCGGGTAGAACATCGCTCCAGTGCAGCGACACGCTCAATAATTCAATTAATGACTTAGCGGATTCGATGTATTTTTCTAACACCATATGGCGTTGATAACAAGCCGTTTGCCAAGTTATTTCTGGAGTTACCGATGGATTCCCGTCGCGATCGGAACCTACCCAAGAACCAAATTGACAAAAGCTTTTAATTGGTGGATCAAGTCTAGGAAAGGTTAAGTTTAAAGCATGCTTTAGGCGCTCGTATAACTGCGGAGTCGCATCAAACAGTACGGATTGAAAGTAGTGCAGCGCATAATCTACTTCATCAAGTACGCTGGGTTTAAACTGATGCAGTTCATCGGTACGCCACCATAACCGAATATCCTCAAGTAACTGACTGCGAAGTTGGGTTGTTTCCCAAGAATATCCTCCTGCGGTCATGTTACCAGAGCGCTTTTCTGATACATCGAGTTTTTGCAGCAAATCTACCACTCGTCGCTGTTTATCTCGAATGGTTGGACGGACAATTTCAGTTGGGTGAGCTGTAAACACTAAACGCACGTCCAATTGTGCAATTAAGCGTTGAATTTGTCCCGGTGGTACGTTTAATTTAAATAACTTGGGGAATAGTTCGGCAAACGTTCCTTTGTCTTTGACATTAGGTTTAGCTTGCCAACTTTTGACTAATAAATCTGCATTTACTCTGTTGTTAAGATGAACTTCTTGCTGGTGATTGCTCGAATAAATGATATTCGATAAATCTGTTTCCCCAGTTTCCCCATCTTCTTCGTAGCGAGTCAATTGCTGCTGCTGTTCGTAGTCTTGTTCTACGATATTGATCAACTGGAAATACAAAGCAAATCCACGAGCTGCCCTAATTGCTTCGTTAATACTTAATTGTTCAATTAAACTCGATACTGAAGCAGCTTGATTGTCAGTTGCTTGTCCTTCTGGAGAACATAAATCGCGTAACTGTTTGAGGAGATCTACCATTTGTTGTCCGCATTCTTCGCGGAGAACCAGTTCCCACATTTCCTCAACGATTTGTAAGCGATGGCGCAAAAACAAATCTGATGCGGTATAGATATTTACAGCCGGAGTCGAAGGGTATAAAACGGTACTCATATCCTCGCTTAGTAATAGAACTGATTACTGTTTATGATTTTTTCGTGGTTCTGCACCCACATATAATAAATTTTCCATTCCTCAGACGGGTTAAGACTTCTTATACTGCGTATACGGCTTTAATCTGCCTTTTTTGAAGCTGGAAAATCAAGTATGGGTAGGCGTTCGCCCCGAAATAATTCTTCGCTGGCTTGTCCTACGGCTATGAGTGCTTCTCGCGTAGCTTTTTCTGCTAATACTAATGTTAGGACAGAAACGGTACCAGCTTGCAAGATGACAGACTGGGGAATTGAAAATAGACCTAAATTTAATTCGGTTTTGGATGACTTAAAATTAACAGATTCAGGTGACATAGATATTTTTTACGATGCAGTAAGATAAGTTAAATAAAACACAAAAATTCACAACTGGAGAACTATAAATTTCTTTACTCCGTTAATATAGGCAAATAAAATCGTCAACGGTCAAACCAGAAAAACCAATAAGAGAACAAAAGTGTTAAAAAAAACTTCGTAGCTGAATACTTCGATGGTTCTAGTTTACTAGCTGTCGCCGTTTCCGCGTCTGCTCAATTCCTTTTCGTCCACTTACGATGAAAACAGCCTTTATAGAAACCCAACAATCATTAGCACAGTGGGTAAGCCAAGCAACAGGAATAAACTCTTTGGGGGTAAAAGTCCGGTTGCGAGGAAATGACCTGCACATCCTTTGCGAATCACAGTCAGGACCCCCTCGTTGGCAAACTTTGTCCGATCTGCTCAAAGCACTACAGCAAACTGATTTAGATGCTTTAGCAAAAAGCGAACAATCTTCAATATACCAAGTTTTCGTTTACGGAAAGAAAAAAAGCGAAAAACGCCCCGAATGGTGCCATAAGGTTTACTTAAATCAACTTGATAAGCACTTAGAAGAGGTAAATAATGCGCTTTTAACAGCCCATACCCCGATCGATCCGACGGTCGCGTTAGTCGTATCGAACGAAAGCTTAGCCAGCCAAGGAGACCCAAATGCAATTGCTCGCTATCTCAGTGAAACTCTGAGTACTTTGGGTGTAGCAGTTCAAGTCAAAGTCAGAAAACAAAAGCCATCAGACCGCATTCCTCAAAATAAAAGCCGTTTGTGGGTTTTTTGTCAATCAAATTACACCCCAGACCCATCTTTAATTGCTGAACCTGTAGCGGCTAAATTACGACATCTCAAACTGTTGGGCTATCAAGATGCAGTTATTTCTACACAAGTTGTTGGGGAAACTCAGCCAGATTGGCTGCTGCTGATCGATCTAACACCCCCAGAAATGATGCTCAAAGAATGGGCAAGATGGGGAGATGTACAAGCAATTGCTAAACTTTTAAATCTTGGATTTGCTGATTCTAAAGTCAAGGTGCAAGCTTCTTTACAAGATTCAACGCTACATATTTTTTGTACAACCGCTTCTAAATCTCCTGGTGAAGCGATTCCAGCAAAAACATTGTGTTTGGATAAAATTGTTCCCACCCTAGAAGCTTTAGCTCCTCAAGGGATATTATCCGCAGCAATTTACGGACAAGAAATTTCATCTTCCGAACCCGCTTGGATTGATTGGCTGTCTTTACCGGCTAAGGAACATCCAGCTTTAGCAACACCACCGATTGAATTAGCTAGTTCCGGCGATATTGAAGCAATTACTTTTTTACTTCAGCGTTTGCTCAATCCCAATTTAGACAGACGTTTAAAAACCGGCGGTATTCGCGTAATTTTGCTGCGTAAGCAGGATTTATTACACATCATGTGCGATGCTCCAGTTTGTCCGGCACGCAAACAGGTAGCTCCCAAAGTTATTCATTTTATTAAACATTTGCAGTTAACTGAACTTGCAGGAGTACGAGTATATGGACGACGTGCTGGTAACAAAAAGCCATTTTGGCAGTCAGGTACAGATTTCCAGGAGCGTCAAAGAGTAGTACCAGAAGCAACTCCAGAATTTGCTGCAACTTCCGCTTACGTACAGGAATTATTACCAAGTAATAGCGAAACCGTATTACGACCCGATTTAACTGCCGAAGAAGTCCATTCATTTGTTGCTGACATCGCCAAGGATTGGGGTGGAAGCGTCAAAAACTGGTTTTTAAGAACCCAGTTATTCGTTGAAAAACAGCCAATCCAGCCAAATACAGATAAAGTCCGTCGCCTTGCCTTAATTTGGGGTAGCCTGGGATTATTGTTGAGTTTACAAACTGATTGGTTATTGGGTCAAATTTTAACAACCTTCGTACCCCCAACACCAATAGTTCAATCGCAGCCCACCACAGCCACCGAAGAAACAAGAACAGCATTTCTCGCAAACACCACTGAAGAAAAATCCAATCCAAACTCAAAAGTATTTAACGATTCTGGTTTTACTAGTAAAGAAAAATCCGACCGAGGTAAAGCAACAGCAACGGCCATACTTTTAGCAGCGCGATCGCCACTTCCTAGTTTTAATGCTCGTCAGCTAGACGAACAATTGGCATTATACAAACAGCGTCTTGTAAAAAATGGTGCGCCACCGGATGTATTAATTATCGGTTCCTCCCGTGCTTTACGGGGTATAGACCCAGATGCGCTGTCTAAAGGTTTAGCTACAGAAGGTTATCCAGATGTTGATGTGTTTAATTTCGGTATTAACGGTGCAACAGCCCAAGTTGTAGATTTTCTGATTCGTCGCGTACTCCAGCCATCCGAATTACCGCAGACAATTATTTGGGCCGATGGTTCTCGTGCTTTTAATAGCGGTAGAGGAGATAGCACCTTTGAAGCGATCGCCGCATCACCCGGTTATCAATATGCTCTCAAAACATCTTTAGCCATTGACTCTACAAATCCGCCCAAAACCTCTAAAGAAGCACAAATTGCCAAAAACAAAAGTAATGGCTATGAAATTATCAACGAAAAGCTAAATCAAGGATTCGCTACTGTTTCAAGATCTTACAGAACACGCGATCAATTAAAAACCCAAATTAACCAGATATATAAATCTTTACCCATAATTAGCGCTTTGAAGAAAGATTCTCCAAGCTATTCAATAAATCCTTCAGATGAAGCTGACAACTACGCAGTAGACTTCGATGGATTTTTACCTTTATCAATCCGCTTCGATCCCAATACTTATTATCAAAAACACCCAAGAGTTGCGGGTAATTACGATCAAGACTATCAAAATTATGATTTAGTTGGCGAGCAAAACGCCGCCTTACAGGCATTACTCAACTACACAGAATCTCGAAATATAAATGTAGTGTTCGTAAATATGCCTCTGACGGCAGATTATTTAGATCCAGTACGTAAAAAATATGAACAACAATTTGAGGAATTTATGTTGAGTTTTGCCAGTCGCTCTAATTTCGTTTACCGAGACTTAAGTCAAATATGGCTTGAAGCCAACGATTATTTTTCCGACCCCAGTCACCTCAATCGTTATGGCGCATACGAAGTATCCAAAAAACTCGCCAAAGACCCAATGATTCCTTGGAGTGGGAAGTGATGAAGAGATGGGGGGATGGGGGGATGGGGAGACAAGGGGACAAGGAGACAAGGAGAAGTTAGGAGTTAAGAATTAGGAGTTATAACTTCAAAACTACTCCCTACTCCCTACTCCCTATTCCCTATTCCCTATTCCCTACTCCCTACTCCCTATTCCCTATTCCCTATGCCCTACTCCCTATTCCCTATGCCCTACTCCCTATGCCCTATTAATAATTAACCAATGAATTTCATTTCGTTTGCATACGGACTATTTTTATTAAGTGTACTGGGAATTTATTGGTCTGTAGAACAACAAAGGTTGCGACTGTGGACTTTATTGATTGCCAGCTTAATTTTTTATGCGTCTAACCAAATTTATTATGTACCGCTGTTATTGACGCTAATTTATATAAATTTTCGTTTGGGGTTAGCCCTCGGACAAAATACTTCACCTGGAAAGCATACTCTTGATTGGCGAATTTCTAATCAACAATGGCAATTTGCTCAAGCTGATTGGAACCGTCATCGGTTGAAGATTCTATGGCTGGGTATTAGTTTAAATGTTTTGCTGCTGTTTGGGTTCAAGTATTTGCTGCCTTTGTTTAATTTCTTCAATGACCGCAGTATTAGTCCTACAAGCGCGAATGCTTTTAAATCAATTGCACCTCTAGGAATTTCATTTTTTACTTTTGAGTGTATAGCTTATCTAATAGATGTTTATCGTGGCGCACCTGCTGCGGAGCAGTTTATTCAATTTGCTAGCTACAAATCTTTCTTTACTAAATTGATTTCGGGTCCGATTACTCGCTACCATAATTTGGCAAATCAATTTAATACCCTTAAGTTTCCTGCTGCCGAAACTATCGCTGAAGGACTATGGTTAATTGCTAGGGGTGCGGCAAAAAAAGCTCTATTAGCAGATAATTTAGGAATTTTTGTCGATTTATCTTTCAGCAGTTTACAGAGAGCGGGTAGCCTCGATTTATGGCTGGCGACCTTTGCTTATGGCTTACAGCTATATTTAGATTTTAGCGGTTATGTGGATATTGCTCGCGGTAGTGCTTTGCTCTTCGGTTTAGTATTGCCAGAAAACTTCAATCATCCTTACTTCAGTACCAGTATTGCCGACTTTTGGCGGCGCTGGCACATGACTTTAGGAGATTGGCTGCGTAACTACCTTTATTTTCCTTTGGGAGGTTCCCGTAAAGGTTTGGCTCGCACCTGCTTGAACTTAATGATTATCATGCTTCTCGCCGGAATTTGGCACGATGCGGCATTAGGATGGGTTGTTTGGGGGGCATATCACGGTTTTGCATTAATCGTACATCGTTTGACTGACGTTGTTAGCGATCGCATCGAACCTCTAGAACATTTTTGGCAAAATCCCGCCGGGGTCGTATTAGCTTGGCTGCTTACTCAATTAATGGTTTTCACCTCATGGATATGGTTCCGCTTACCTAATTTACAAGATTCTTGGTTAGTAATTACCCACTTATGGGGTCGTCCTGCCGATTCACAATTTGCTCAAAAAGTCTACGTAGAAGCTCTTAATATAAGTCAATATCAATTAGCTGCTTTATTAATTGGTATTGCGATCGTCATGGGTATAAGCTACGCCTTCAGTAATCGTCTGAAACTACAGCTTAATTGGCATTTAAAACTTCTATTCATCCCATTATGTCTCTGGGCAGTTTGGGTTTTAGCCCCCGAAGGTCGATTACCTTATATATACTTTGATTTCTAAATTGGGGAGTAGGAGAAGTTATTACCTTTGACCTTTGACCTTTAACCTATGCCTACATAAGTTTTAATTATAGTTGCAATAACTAATATATATTTAAGCAGATGATCCTAAGTGAATGGACTGATGTATAGTAGTAATAGCAGGCAATAAAAATAACGCCTGATTATAAAACAAATAAAACGCAATTATCCGAACCATGACAACCACATTACAAAGACGCGAGAGCGCCTCCGCATGGGAGCAGTTCTGCGGGTGGATCACCAGCACCAACAACCGTTTATATATCGGTTGGTTCGGTGTCTTGATGATCCCTACCCTACTAGCAGCTGTTACCTGCTTCATCATTGCATTTGTTGCAGCACCTCCA
>NZ_JAYGHM010000043.1:0-14002 GCF_034931125.1 Rivularia sp. UHCC 0363
TAACTCCTCACTCTTAACCCCCTAACTACTTAATATAATGCTCAACTTAATTGATAAAATCGGCGACTGGAATCCACAACTTTTTAGAGAATTGAAAGGTCGTTTAAAACCGTTTCCCTTTGTTATAGCTTTAGTTACATCTCTAGCGACTCAACTGATAATATTTATATATCAGTTACTAAAATTTCCTAGTTATGAAAAAGACGTAAGTAATATTCATTTTAAATATTGTAAGTCAGGTTATATAAAAGAAGCTTATTCAGATTTTGTATCCTGCCCTCCGAATCAAATTGATATACAACTGTGGTGGCGGGATCACTTTGAATATATGTTTCTATCGCTCAGTGTAATTTTTATTTTTACACTGCTAGTAGCAGGAACTTACTTGATAATTAATGATTTAGCGCAAGAAGAACGTAAAGGAACGCTGAATTTTATTCGCCTGAGTCCGCAATCGGAAGCAAATCTCTTTACTGGAAAACTTCTAGGTGTCCCAGCTTTAATTTATCTTGCAGTTATCGCCGCTATTCCTTTTCATGTCTTGACTGGAAAACTTGCAAATATTGCCTTTAGCTATATTCTATTGTTCTACTTGATAGTTGTAGCTAGCTGTATCTTCTTCTATAGTATTGCTTCGTTATTTGGTATATACGGCGGTTCCGCATTTAGTGGTTTTAAACCTTGGTTAGGCAGTGGTTTAGTTTTGCTATTTTTATGGATGACGATGGCTATGAGTCGTCAAGCATATCATAATTACATTGCGTTCTTTCGATTATTTAGCCCTGCGGATATAACTGGTTATCTTTTCCCTAATTTATTCAATAAGCAAACTCCAACATTACAAGATTTACAGTTTTTTAACTTAGCTTTAGGAAAAAATCTTTTTTCTACTGTCGCAATACATTTATTAAATTACGCGGTATGGACATATTGGGTTTGGCAAGGTTTAAAGCGTTGTTTCCGCAATCCAAATGCGACAATATTCAGCAAACAGCAAAGTTACTTGATTGTCGCAAGCTTTGAAATAATGATTTTAGGATTTTTAATTTCCGAAGATTATAGCCGCAGAGAAATTTTTTATGAGGGTATTGGCGCTTTCTATGTATGGAATTTGTCCCTACTTTTGCCATTTTTCGCTCTTCTCTTACCCCATCGTCAAGCGATACAAGACTGGGCGAGATTTAGATATCATAAAAATGCAAATAGTACGGATGCTTCCAAAAAGTTTTTATTTTCTGAATTAATGCTTGGTGAAAAAAGCCCAGCGATTGTAGCAATTGCAATCAATCTATTAATTGCTGCAAGTACTTTTATAGTACTATCTTTGAACGCAAGTACTGATAGCTCATATGCTAGTAAACACATTTTACTAATTTTGAGCATCTCATTACTGTTTATAAGTTTAACCGTGATTTACGCCACGACCGCTCAAATCATGTTGATGCTGAAAAACTCTAAGCGTACCTTATGGGCAATGGGAACAACCAGTGCAGTAATAATTTTACCATTAATGATTTTCGGAATTTTCAACGTTCAGCCACACAATATTTTGTGGCAATTCACAATTGTTTTCTGGGTCGCGGTTAAAGATTATGCAGAATCTACAGTTCCCAATATGTGTATTGCTTTTCTTTGCCAATTAATTATTATCGGGTTATTGAATTGGTATTTAATAAAGCAAGTTAAATTCGCAGGAGAGTCAGCAACTAAAGCGTTGTTCTCTCAATCAAACGTTATTTAAAACACTCTTCTGCGGAGCCTTATACAATTGATTCCCAGAGTCTGGCTGGGAATCAGTTACCAGTTATATATAATACTTTTCAATTGGATTACTTAAGTGCCTTTTTTACCAATTCTGCAATTTGAGAAGGACGTTGCGCTATGGGTATTTTCGCTTCTTTAAACGCTTCTAATTTACTTTTTGCAGTGCCAAAATCTGGATCGCGTCCGATCACTGCTGCTAAGGTTCCTGTTTGTCGCCAATGTTTCGCCGGTGGTGCGTGCAATCCAGCTATGTAAGCGATGACTGGTTTATCAATCATTTCTGATATGTAGGCTGCTGCGGCTTCTTCTCGTCCCCCACCAGGTTGACCGACTAAAACAATAGCTTGAGTGTTTTCGTCTTCATCCAAAATTTGCAGCCACTGAATGAACGAAGAACCGACAACCCCGTCGCTACCAATGCTTACACTAATTGACTGTCCCAAACCTGCTTGTGTCAATTCCCAAGCGATTTCATAAGTTAACGTGGTGCTGCGACTAACTATTCCTACTTGTCCGGGGGTGTAAAATTCGCTGGGGTGAGTTCCTAATAAAATCTTTCCCGGTACGATAATTCCAGGGCTATTTGGTCCGACAATTATGGTTTCTTCTGCCTCCGCACGGCGAAATAAATTTACCATATCTAACGGAGGTACTCCAGGAGAAATGATAATAATTTGACCGATACCACAAGTCATGGCTTCTAATGCTGCATCTAAAACTTGATAAGGATGTACGCAGATAATAGTAGTATCGATCGCCCCAAATTTATCTACTACTTGCTCAACTAAATCAAATACCGGCAAGTTATACAGCTTACTTCCACCGCATCCAGGATTGACCCCCGCGATTAAATTTGTACCGTAAGCTTTCATTTGAGCGATATGAGTTGCTGAAATAAACTCGCTGAATCCCTGGATGATTACTTTACTCTCTGGCGTTAAATTCATAAAAAAACATAATAGTTGAAGAAAAACCCAGCCGTTTAAGTCATTAACAATATAGTATTGCTGCGATATACCGCTTTGCTCAAGCTTTGCGTATCGCGAATCAAATAAACCAAAAAGTTAGAGTCGATGGGGAGTATTATCTCCCGCACCTCTCCTTCAGAACCGGACGTGCGACTTTCACCGCATCCGGCTCCTAGATATTCTTAGCTTTCACTTTTGCTCATGTGCGTGTATTGATGGCATGATTGGTGAATCATTTCAAGATTTTTGGTTTTCCAGTTATCATGATTGCCATCTATATGATGTAAATGAATATCTTCGCCGGGAAGAATTTTCATATTACATCTCGCACAAGTATGGTTTTGCTTCTTTAAAAGCTTTGCTGAAGTTCCATCATATAGCTTGGATTCCCTTTGACTCCAGTAGATTAAGTCTCCATCAAAAGGTGATTTTTCTCCTTTGACATTAACGAATCTATTTTCGGAGTAACTAACAGTAGGGAAGGCTTTCTTCACTAGTGATTCAGCCATATATCTGTTAGTTTTCTTCTGTTTGAGGAATACTTTAAAGGTTCTGTGGCTGATGTGCCATAGTGAATCCCTCACGTTACTCATGTCACAATGGCGATGGTAATTACGCCATCCTCTTATGATTGGTGCTAATTTTGACGCTTTAACTTCAGCCCCATAATTAGAGTTATTGACTATGGTTTTTACTTTCTCCCGCATCGCTTTAAAGTTCTCCTCTGAGGGAGTGCTTCTAAACTTGCCGTTGCTTTGAACTTTGAAGTTCCAGCCTAGAAAGTTGAATCCATCTGTCGTAGCGGTTACTTTTGTCTTTTCTTCACTTAGCTCCATACCGCGTTCCTTGAGGAACCCAGTTACTTTTTTAAGTACTTTATCCGCATCTTCGTTTGGTTTTAAGAATATAATCATATCGTCAGCATATCTAACGCTAGAGTGTATTTCCTCAATTCCATTTAATGCTATGTTGGCTAACAGAGGACTGACTATTCCACCTTGAGGAGTTCCTTGTTCGGGAAATTCGGGATTTATTCCTGCTTTTAAGCATCTAAAAATTCCGAGTTTTACTGCTGAGGATGCGATTAGTCTTTCCATGATTGACTTATGACTAATACGGTCAAAACATTTCTTGATGTCTAATTCGATAACTATTTTGTTTTGTCCGTTTGATATTGACCGAAGATTATTAAATATAATCTTCTGTGCATCTTGAGTGCTTCTTCCTGTTCTGAAGCCGTAGCTTCTAGCATGGAAGGTTGCCTCATGCGCGGGTTCTAAAGCGTATTTAACTAGACATTGCCATGCTCTATCCGAGATTGTTGGCACTTTGAGAATACGAGTTTTACCGTTCTTTTTAGGAATGGGTACTTCTCGAAGTCCTTGGTGTTTCCAATCATTAGCCCTTGAAAGTGATTTGAGTAGTTCAAAGCGTTCTTTGAAATTCAATGCTTTCTTACCGTCAATCCCCGCTGTTTTCCTTCCTTTATTAAGTTGGGTTACTTGGCGAATTGCTATCAATTTAGCTGATGTGGATTTCAGAACTAGTTTTTGAAGAGACTTAGCTTTTGCTATGTCATCAACTTTAATAGCTTTAAATATTCTCTTTTGTAGGCGGAAAAGATTCTTTCGGAATTTCTTCCAAGGTAAGCTTTTCCAAGATTCACTAGTAATGTTACTGTGTCTAATCATGCTCTTACTCCATAGAATATTTTCTGAATACCCGACAGCAGTTTTTTGCTGTCATCCTACCCGCTGTAAGGGGTTCGTCCCAACCTGGCTTACTAAAGACTCGACTTTTCTTTAGACCTTAAACAGCGTTTTTTCTCGTTCCGTTTCAAAGACACTGCTGAACTTAGAGCGATTCATTTTGCCTAACATCTTCCCAGGATTGCATTTATCTTTATAAAAATTATGCGGGAGTTGTGATGTTGAAGTCCTCATTGTTTTATTCAGGTTGAGGCTCCAAGGTAAGACACTTTTCTAGAATCCGTTTACTCGTATTCAGTCTCCGTTAGCGCCAGTGTTGTTACCTGCTTGTTTTACAACTGATTACGCCCTGTTCCCAGCTTCACTCTTTTATCAAGGTTGTTGATATTCGGTGTGGGCAGATAGGAGTTCACATCATCCCGGATGGATAGGATTTGCACCTACTTCTTTGAAACAGTTATAGGAATTGAATTCCTACTTGACTCATACCCCTCTACTCTCTAGAGGCTCCTAATCAAAACGAGCCGCACTATAAAACCTTGTGTGAAAAAAACTTTTAAATTAAGATAAGGTTATTAAAAAATTAATTATTATATTTTGTTCGATTAAAATAGCTGTAATTCTCCGATTTTTGGCTATTTATTAGTTAATCAAAAAATCATTTGCGCTACTCACAAATTCGGGGACAGTAATCTAATTTAGTAATTAAAAAATGATATTGCTTCATAGAATGCAGCTGATTGGACATAGATTGTACATATTTATTGATTGATATCAGAATATTACCTCATGGGCAAGCTTCAGTTAACATCAAGCAAGGCATATAGCACCGATAAAATTGAGCTTTTATGCCTAACTCTTGATCATAATACCTCTATTCTTGTATGTTATTGTTACCTTTTAAGGCTAGTTTTTGCTAGCTTAACTGCTTGTTCTACCGCCTTATCTAAACTTTCTACTAGCAATATAGAGTTTTCACCTACGATTTTTAGATCTGATAAATATTTTTTGGCTGTATCCAAGTCGGAACCAGCTAAACGAATAACTAAATTAGGCAAATTGCCCTCCCGACGGCTTTTAGTACCATTCGTACCATTTGAACTAAACCCCTGTTGACTAAATTGATTTGGTTGCTTTTGAATAAAATTTGCAATTACTTCTGCTACTTCTGCGGTTTGGGGAATACTACCCAAAAAGTTAATTAGTATTACTTGAATACCTTTATCAGCAGCTAAGATTTCTAGTGCTTGTTCCAAGCGAGTATTAAAAGTAGTTGGTGCAGTGTCAGTAAGAAATGCGTGTCGCAAGTTGAGGCATAATCCAGGTTTCCCACCACTATTTACAACTAAATCTAAAGTTGCCATCACCGAACCAGCACCGTTTCCCAAAACGCCGATTTTACCACGCATTTCCACCCCATCCCAATCGCCAAAGTTGCCATTTGTCTCTTTGGAGATATTACGGCTAATTAATTTTCGAGCCATGATGGCAATATCGGGATGACGACGGATAGCTCTTTCATTTATGCTGACGTTTCCATTCAGAGCTACTACTTGTCCGGCAGAATTCACTCCTAAAGGGTTAATTTCTACTAAGTCGAGGTCTTTTTCTCGAAACAATCGGTACATCTTTTCGATCGCGTTGCTTACCGACTGCATCAGCGCTCCTTGCAAACCCATCTTTAAAGCTAGTCTGCGAGCGTAAAAAGGAGAAAATTGCTCTTCCACGACAACGTGCTGCATTTTCTCTCCCGCTTCATCCCAATCGATATCCGCTTCACTACATCCCAGCAGTATCGGACGACATACAGCAGTATCTAAAACAATCGCTAAATAGAACTCTTGTTCGATGTTATATTTCGCTTCTGCTAATAATACTTCTGGTAATTCACCAGCAATCGATAAATTAAATATATTTTGTGCGGCTGCGATCGCATCGATTGTGGTTTCTACAAACCTGACTCCACCAGCTTTTGCACGTCCTCCACCATAAATTTGAGACTTCAAAACTATTGGGTAATTGATTTTTAAACGTTTGAGGTCGGTAGGATGGTCAATTGTTTGGGAAGGTAATACGGGAATACCTATTTTTCCAAACCATTCTTTTACTTGATATTCCAATAATTCCATTGACGCACACCTTTTGTTGCAACTTGCGGAGGTTTACTGCGTGCTGTCTAAAACATACAGCATACACCCTAAAAATCTGTTTTTAATTTCAAGCCGTAAGAAACAAGCTGTTAAAAACCAGTTATATTTCTGTTACTAATTTTATCTAATAGCGTAGTTCGGGTAAATCAAAAGTTCTTCTCATTTCCTATTACTTTATAGGAAGTAATCC
Organism: Rivularia sp. UHCC 0363; assembly: GCF_034931125.1. Taxonomy (NCBI): domain Bacteria; kingdom Bacillati; phylum Cyanobacteriota; class Cyanophyceae; order Nostocales; family Rivulariaceae; genus Rivularia; species Rivularia sp. UHCC 0363. The sequence goes on from NZ_JAYGHM010000043.1 coordinate 6,782, forward strand.
ATCATATCAGTAAAAATGCTTACACTTTTTCTGACTAATATTTTTTTGTGTAAATAGCTATACATCCGGCTTACAAAGCTTTTCGGTTGTTTTTAGTCATAGTATTATTAAATATTGTCAAGAGTAAAATCTATCTACCTCAAGAACTATTTATTCGCTGTCTATTAAAACTTGAACCAATTTATAACAAGACTCAAAAAGTGACAATTCTTATTATTCCCATTTTGAAAACAAAAAATTATCATATAGATAAAAATATTTTATCAAGTAAGTAATTGAGAAGTAATACATCAAATTAAGTATTTACTCTGCAATCAAAACAAATAGAGTTATCCTTAAGATGATTCCCGAAGCTCAGCTTAGTTGATATTTATGCTTTTTGTAAAAACTTGTTTATTGTGTTAAAAAATGAACGTTCGGATTTGATATAGCGATTAGTTCGTCAAAAGTTAATCCTAGTCGCTTGAACAAACTATATCTGGTAAATGGAACGGAACGGGGCTTTATGACAGTAGCGACTCAACAGGACAATTTAGAATTGTTAGCAAATAATTTGCAGGAACATTTACGTGCAGACGTTCAATCTGGAGAATTCTTTGCGGTTAAGTGTGCTGTAAAAAATCACCAGTTGATGATCTTAACTCAACACCCCCAAGGTGTGGCAGTTGATACCGAAAATATTTTTACAGTTCTTCAAGAAGCGTTGCAAACTAATTCCCGCGAGTACCCCCAAGAAAAAATAGACATTTTTTTACGAGTAGTCGGAGTCAAGCTTCCCTATGCCAAACGTTCCTTAACTCTGGAAAAAGAGTACATTCATACCAAGCAAGCAGCATTTTCCGATCTTGAAGATTCTATCCCCGATTCTTCAGCTTTGACTTATTCACCAAGCTATAGAGAGGATGAGTCTAATTCTCTTGCGGAAATACCTGTACCGACCTTAGAATCAAATTTCTCCGGTTTTAATCCTAAACGAATGTTGCTTGCGGTAGTTGGGGTCATAGTTTTCGCAACTTTGGGGGGTGCCTACGTTGCCACTCGTCCCTGCTTGATAACCAAATGCAATCAACTCAAAACTGCACGGGATTTAAATAACTCCTATGGACAACTGGTAGGTAAGATCGACTCCGAACAAGATTTAGCTCGATTACAGCGCAAAATAGATTTAGCTAGAACAAATTTGAGCCAAATTCCCGGCTTATCTCCTTATGCTCAACAATCACAACAGTTAGCACTCAGCTTGTCCAATAAATCAGAACAAATACAGCAGGTATTTACAGCCGCTCAAGCAGCAGAAATCGCCACGCAAAAAAGCCAAATACCCGTCTCAAGTTTATCCAACTTACAAGATAGACAAAGATTATGGAGACAAGCGATCGCACCAGTAGAAGCAATCAGTCGTAATGACGCACTATATCCAGTTGTCCAACAAAAAGTAGCCAGCTATCGCGAAAATTTGCAAGCAGTTAACCAACAGTTGCTCGCAGAAGATAAATGGTTAAAGAAAATCACTTCAGCCACAGCCGTATCTATAGTTGCCGAAAAACGAGAAGCGATCGCCAAAACTTTAGCAGACTGGCAAAAAGTTAGCTCAACTTGGCAAGTTGCACTAAATGCATTAACCTCGATTCCTTTCGGAAGTTCGGCATATGCAGATGCTCAAAAATTGATATCCGAGTATAAGCCTCGATTATTAGCAGCAAAAAACCGCACCACAGATGAGTTAACGGCGGTCAATAATTACAAACAAGCACTCAACGCTGTTAACGTTGCCAAAAATTACGAGCAACAAAATCAGTGGACAGCAGCAGTAGCGCAATGGCAAACAGCTTTAAGTTCTGCAAAACAAGTTTCTAGCAATAGCCTTTATAATATCGAAGCCCAAAAATTAGTTGAACCTGCATCTATTTCTCTACAACAAGCCCAAGAAAAGCTCAACGTTTACAGCCGCATCCAGAAAACCCGTTCCGATTTAGAACGAACCTGTTCCGGCGAAGTTCGTATTTGTACTTACATCATGAATAACCAAGGAGTCACCGTGCGGATAGCTCCCGATTACGAACAAAGCCTCCAAGAAAGCCTGATGGAAGCCAGCGCTCAAGCAAACCCCGATATTATTGCCGGTGTCAACCAGCACTTACAAACCTTGCAGCAAGCTTTAGAAGCCATTAGCGATAATGCCGACGTACCACTTATTGTTTACGATGCTCAAGGTAATGTAATTTATGAGCGTAAGCTTGATTAAGTAATTGGTAATTGGGCATTGAGCAGTAGGTAAACGAAACTAATTTACACCTAGATTTTTTTCAAAGTTCTTGACAAGGATTTTACATCTTTTCCTACTCGCATTTGACCGCTCAATTACCCACCTCGCAGCAACTGGGATAAACCCGGATTGACCTTGTACTTTTTTTTCTTGCCTTGATGGTTTCTTGGAAAGCTGAAACCTGATTTTGGTCATTATAATCGGATAAATCTCCTCCAACTTCTTTCTCAGATACTCGGGATGATAACCGTGATTTAATAAAATAGTAATTTTAGGAATATTAACAGGTTTGGATTTGAAATAATCAATGTTTTCACTCAATATTTTAATCAAACCGGCATCATCTGATACGGAAGCTTTAGTACAGTGAGTAAAGAAAGGAAATCCGAGGGTCTCAACCGCCAGATGCCTTTTAATACCGTTTGTTGATTTGTAAAAACAGGCGATTCATGATTCGGGCGTAAAATGCGTCGTGCATTTAAGCAGCATCGGCGCACATTTGAGCGAAGGCATCGGTCTGCTTCGTTTTCATCACAATGTCGAAAACATTTTGCGCGAATTGCCCGCAGATGTTTCCATCAAATTTATGCGCCCGGTCGGATTTTATTACGCATTGCTGTCATTTGTATCAATGATCAAAGGTTACGCGGCGAACGAGGCCTTGATGCTTTCGGAAAAAGAAGAAACGATTCTGAACGATCTGATCAAAAACCTCGAACGCGAGTATCTCTCGAACATAGACGATTTCAGCAAAGACGTGATGGTTTCGCAAATTGAACTTCTGCTTAATTATTCCAACCGTTTTTACAACCGTCAGTTCATCACCCGAAGACAGACGAATCACGATTTGCTCATCAAATTAGACGATCTCTTAGACAATTATTTTGATCGCCAAAACGAAACGCAAAACGGTCTTCCGACGGTCGCCTACATTGCCGATAAATTAAATATGTCCCCGAATTATTTGAGCGATATGTTGCGCCATCTCACCGGGCAAAACGCCCAGCAGCACATTCATAACAAACTCATCGAACGAGCCAAAGAAGCGCTTTCAACGACTTCGTTATCAGTTAGTGAAATCTCCTACCGTCTCGGATTCGAGCATCCGCAATCGTTCAATAAACTATTTAAAAATAAAACAAACGTTTCACCCCTTAAGTTCAGAAGTTCTTCCAAATAGGGTGTTGGCCGAGATAAAGGTAAAATAGGACACGTTGTAAAGTTATATGTGCGACCCGAGGAGGCACCGTTGGTGCGATCGCCCTGCCCGAAAGTGCTGCTCCGTCAATCTGTGGTAGCCTAAAAAAATCAGTATGGGGTGCGGAGTGGTCAACAGTGAAACTGAAACCAAAGCAAACAATTAGCGATTACTTTGTGGATCTTGAAGACCCTCGAATTGAGCGCACAAAGCGACATCAGCTAATTGATGTAATCACGATTGCGATTTGTGCAGTAATTTGTGGGGCTGACTCATGGGTAGCAATTGAAACATATGGACAAGCAAAGCAAGAATGGTTAAAGCGTTTCTTAGAACTACCAAATGGTATTCCCGAAGTTTGCTGAGACGGAACCGACCCCAGCAACTTCTCTTCATCCCATGATACATTTGCAAGAATATTTGCCCTGAGTGGGAGGGAGTCAGACCGCTTCCCATCTCCCATAACCAATATCATTTATTCACAATGATAAATCTTGTATTCATATCCGTTGATTCCAGGGTTAGCTTGAGTATCGGCAGTGCAGAATGGTGGTAAAGCATTTAAGGAAGTCTTTTCAACTGTACGAAAATTTGTTAGCCACAGGTCAAAAGGACGCGGCAATGTTTGAATTTCTTTGATTAAAGTTGCGATCGCACTGTCAGATTTTTGGTCTTCAGGGATAATTAAAAATTGAGCATTTAACGGTGAATTACTAGTTTTAATTTGTTTGGCTATACCCATGATTTCCCCAGTCTCCGCTAAGCTACGATGAGTATTCGCAATTAATATAGGTTTGGTTCCAGATATATTTTCAATAATGGGAATTAGTAAATCTGGTCGGTAGTATTTTTGATAACCAAGATTGAATACAACCGTAATTCCACTCAATAGTCCCATTACCCATATAATAGTTACAGCGCTTTTCCCATTAACTTTGAATTGAGAAAACGCTGGACTAGTAAAGGTATTTTGATGCCAACAAGCGGCGAGTATAGCCCCTAACAATACCATTACAAGAGGAAAATAAACGAAGTTGTAGCGAGCGCCGCGAGTAATATCTATACCGAAGAAATAAGTAATAATAAAAAATAAAGCAATTACCGATAATAAAACACCTGTAAATGTTTGAGTCATCAGACGATTTTCGGACGATGCATACTGAATTTTAAAATTACGTAATAAGATTGGTACTGCCCAGACAAAGAAAATTATCATGACTAATCCAGAAGCAATCATGATTGCAAGATGCGGTGATTCAACTGGTAATAAAGAAATCATTGTAATCCAGCCAGCTAAAGATTGAAAAATCGGATTGAGGAAATCCAAAAAACTGCGATCGCTATTTTTTATCCACTGCGTTAATGTTCCTGTATTCCGATTATATAGAAATAAATTTAACCAAAATAAACCAGTCCCGATGGTACCGATAACTGCGGCATAAATAGTCCACCACAATTTTAAATTGGAAATTCTAGATTTGGGATTAAGCCAATATTTGATCAAAACTATGGCTTCACCGCAAAGGAGAAGACTAAAAAAGTAATGAGTTGAAATTCCCATTGCATTAACAGCTAACCAAATCAAAGCAATAGTAATAGATAAAGGCTGTTGCTGATGAATGCGACGCACGGCAATTACCAAACAACACAATGAAGCAATCACCCATAAAATACCCAAAGTGTAATGACGGGCTTCCTGAGCTAAAAAAATCCCATAGGGAGACACAGCCATAAATGCAGCAGCTAACTGTGCTATCAAGAAAGAACGAAAACTCAGCCATCCTAAGCCGTAAATCGCCGGAATCGCAGCAATCCCAAATATTGCGCTAATACTACGCGCTGCAAAAATTAAATTTTGTTGTGAAAATAAAGATATCCACCAATGCGACAAAATAAAATAAACTGGTGGATGAATATCTTCTGTAAGTATTTGATGGACTGCTTCTTTGACCGTAAAATTGGCATTAATTTGTAGAGGTTGCAATAAAACATCAATGCTGATGATTTGATTTAACGGTACTCTTTTAAAACTATTACCCAAGCTAAAAACTATTGTGGCAAATTCATCAATCCAAACGGGTTTACTTGTTAAATTGGTGAAGCGTAAAACAGTACCAACTAATATGGATATCAGTAAAAGCGTTAACTGAATAAATATTTTTTTTTTTTGAGGGAATCATTGTTGCTGTATTTTGAGATTGCATAAAAGTCCTATATACGGAAAATTTTTGATTGAGTTAATTCTTAAATTATGGCGATTAAAAATAGCTACTACACAAGACTTAATCCACGCAGGTGGACTTAATCAAATATGCCTGTGTAGCCGCGTTCACCGGAAGCATATTATATTCGCCCGATTTATCACTACTCCCTATTCCCTATTCCCTATTCATTCACTTTACCTGAGTTACCCGCCAGCTTAGTTTCAGGTTCACCCAAAAATTCCATACAGTAGCTACAGCAATAGCAATTAAATTCGCTACATAACGATTGGCGAATACAAAATTAAACACTAAATTCAACACTAATACATTAATGATTAATCCCGCTAAACAAATAAGATTAAATTTAAAGAATCGCTTTAAACGTTGTTTGAGACCTTTTTGCTGCATAGCGACATCGGCAAAAGTCCAAGCGTCATTCCACAAGAAATTATTAAAAATAGCAATTTCTCCCGCAATAATTTTACTGCGAGTTAAAGGCAAAGCTAAAGTATTGGGGTCGCTGAGCAAGTAAAGTATTGTCATATCTACAAATACTCCGCTTAAACCCACCAAACCAAAGCGAATAAATCTACCGATGGGAAAACCCCAACGTTGGCTAAATTGTTCTATCGCTTCCGCAGAAAAACGCAACCTCAATAAGTGTCGGATATAGTCAAGATAATGCTTCCAACTCACTTTGCTTTCTCCATCTTGACGCTCGCAAAATACATAACCGATTTCAGCAATTTTGTTTACTTTTCCTCTTCCCAAAACTTCTAACAAAATTTTATAGCCGATGGGATTAAAAATTATATCTTCTACACAGCTACGACGTACCATAAAATAGCCACTCATCGGGTCAGAAACTCTACCAATAACTCGTGGTAAAATTATTAAACCTAACATTTGAGCGCCGCGAGATAAAAAACGCCGTATAAAACTCCAGCTGCTTACCCCACCACCTTCTACATGACGGCTAGCAACTGCTAAATCATTTGTTCTAATAGCATTTAATAGCTGTAATAATATATGGGGTGGATGCTGTAAATCTCCATCAATTACTCCTAAAACCCTGCCTCTAGCACTTTGCCACCCGCGAATTACAGCTGACGAAAGTCCACGTTCGTTCTCGCGTCGCATCACCCGTAACTGCGGGAATTCTGCCATCATAGACAAGGCAACTTCCCAAGTACCATCCGGGCTATTATCATCAACTACAACTAATTCGTAGTCTCCCGGTATACTTTCATCAAGTAAGCTACTTAGTGTACTGACGATTGTATTGATATTACCAGCTTCAAGGTAAGTAGGAATAACCAAGGAAAACAGAATGCTTTGATTCGCAGCATTTGCTATAGGTGGTAATCCAGGAATTCGTAAAGAACCGCTCGGTACTGATAAAAGCTTCTTCGGTTGGATGATACTCATGAAGAAAATAAGTGTTTGAAATATTGAGGCAAAAAGCGCTGTTAGTTATTATGCTTTAAATGTGCTTTTTTAGGATACGTACTTCTAAAAGGTTAAAGGTTAGAGGTTAGAGGTTAGAGGTAGGG
>NZ_JAYGHM010000043.1:14156-38254 GCF_034931125.1 Rivularia sp. UHCC 0363
CTACAGAGTCAACAGCCTAGGTTAGAGGTCAAAGGTTAGAGGTCAAAGGTCAAAAATCCTAATTTTTAATTTCTAACTTCTTCTCCCACTGCTTATTTTTATCTACTCAGTTCGCTAATTTGCCCTGCAAATGGATAAGACCTGTAAAAATAAGATATGTGCCTTAATTTTTGATAAACCCTATTTATTTTTCTATTCCTATGAATCTTGTGAAAAATCCAGTTGATGAAATTCTTGATCGCGCTTTAACAGGCTATGATTTATCTCCCTCAGAAGCAATTACATTATTAAAGCAAACTCAACCAAGTGCGATCGCTGCTATTCATACAGCAGCCGATAAATTACGACGAGAACAAGCCGGAGATACTGTTACCTATATAATCAACCGCAATATTAATTTTACTAACATCTGCGAACAACACTGTAGTTTTTGTGCATTCAGGAGAGATGATGGCGATAAGGGGGCTTATTCGTTGGATTGGACGCAAATTCTCGAAAAAACTACAGATGCAGTTAAACGGGGTGCGACAGAAATCTGTATGCAAGGTGGATTGAATCCCGAAGCGCAAATAGACGGTAAATCTTTAACTTACTATCTCAAGCTGGTAGAAACTATCAAACAAGAATTTCCCCAACTACATCTTCACGCTTTTTCTCCCCAAGAAGTGCAGTTTATCGCCAGACTTGATGGATTAACTTATGCACAAGTAATAGCCGCTTTACAGGAAGCTGGTGTAGGTTCCATGCCAGGAACAGCCGCAGAAGTATTAGATGATGAAGTAAGACATATTCTTTGTCCTGAAAAAATTAACTCAGAAACTTGGTTAGAAATTGTCGGTACCGCTCATCAATTAGGATTACCTACAACCAGCACCATGTTATCGGGACATATCGAAACCCCAGAACAGCAAATAGGACATCTAGAAAAACTGCGATCGCAACAGCAAACCGCCATTAACAAAGCTTATCCGGCTCGCATCACGGAGTTTATTTTATTACCATTCGTAGGTCAAGAAGCGCCTAAACCCTTACGTCGCCGTGTTGGACGCGACCAACCAGAGTTAGATTCATCACTCCTAATTACTGCTGTAGCCCGAATTTATTTAGGAAACTGGATACCAAACCATCAACCTAGTTGGGTAAAACTGGGGATTGAAGGAGCAAAATCAGCTTTAAATTGTGGTTGTAACGATATCGGCGGTACCTTAATGGAAGAGCATATTACCACAATGGCAGGTGCGATCGGTGGTACCTGCATGGAAGTAGAAAGCCTACAAACGGCGATCGCTTCTTTAGGAAGACCTTACCAACAAAGGAATACGCTTTATGAAAAAGTGTAACGAGTTAGGAGTTAGGAGTTAGGAGTTAGAAATGATTGGGTACTGATTCAAAAATTACCAATTACCAATTACCAATTACCCATTCCCCATACTTAACGCTTCTTCAAAAACGATCCCCATGATACAAATACAGGATACGATGGACGTTGATTTAAGTATTTGTTCACAAAACCCATGCTTATGAAGCGCTATTGGTCACGTTTACTTGCCTTAGTTTTGGTTGCAGTAATTGGTTTGACTGGATGTTCTGGTAGTCCAGATAATCTAACCGGGGATTATCGGCAAGACACCCTAGCTATAGTTAATGTATTGAAGGATGCCTTAGCTTTACCTGATAATGCAGCAGATAAAGCCACAGTTCAAGCAGAAGCACGTAAAAAGATTAATGAGTTTGCAGCTCGCTATCAACGTAATACTTCTGTATCTGGTTTAAGTTCTTTTACGACTATGCGAACTGCTCTCAATTCTTTAGCCGGACATTACAGTTCCTATCCTAACCGTCCCGTACCTGAAAAGCTGAAAAACCGTTTGGAACAAGAGTTCAAACAAGTAGAAGCAGCATTGAAGCGTGGTGGTTAAATAGTTAACTGTATCCATGTATCACCTGACGGTTAGTAGTTAAGAGTTAAACAAACAACTACTAACCGTAATAATTTATTGATTTTTTTATTGAATAACTTGTAACTTGTTCCTTAGCAGAGGTAAGGAATACAGCGTTTGAAGGCTCTGCCTCTAATGTTTTAACGTGAGGCAGAGCAGAAGTGCAATATAATCCTAGTCTCTGACTGGGAACAAGATATCAACACAAAATTTGGATGAACCATTCTTCATCAACAGCATAGTTCCAGGCTCAACTTGGGAACCCGAGCATCTGTCAATAATCTCTTTTTGCAAAATAAATAGTAAAATTTAAAATCTCTGCAATCTTCTGCGGACTTAGAAATTTATATGTCCTGGGCTTTTACACTTAGAAAGCGTGGGTGTAAAAAGGTAGAGAAAATTTTTTTAGATTTATCAACACTTAAAAATTAATGAAGGTCGCGCTGCTTGACACTAAAATCAAAGTGTTATAACTACCTGTGGATGCTACGGTACTATTTACAAGCAACAAAACAAACATCTAATTGCTTTAATTTGTCCAATTGACATTTTGAAAAAAATCGAATAATGATATACGGCAACAGAAATAGGAAACTAGAAGTCTATAAAATCTAGGCTTCAAAGCTCCTATTGCAAGATTATGTAATAAAATACACGTTACCTAATAGAAGTGTATTGGGGTTGGTTACTTTTTTTTCATTTTATTAGTGTATATGTCTAAGCGTGCCTTGAATGTTGCAAAGCCAAAGTTAATTTTACAACATCTGTTAGCAGTAATTTTCAGTACCAGTCTGCTTGTTCCTTTTCTAAAAAGTCAACCAGCAAGCGCACAAGTAACCAGGTATTGCCATATATCGTCTACCGCAGCGCGAGAAAAAGAACAATTGCGTTTGTCAACACAAAAAGGCGATCGCGATGCAGAAATGCGCTATCAGCGATTAGTCAAAGAACACTCGCAAGCAGTGCAGGACTGCCGTAGACGCACCTGGCCGCAAGTCCAAGCAATCTGGTTGCGCTTGTATCCCTGCGACGTGCAAGCGGGGTCGCTGCAAAAAATTATGGATAACGTAGTTAACCAGGGTTACAACCAAGTTTATGTAGAAACTTTTTTTGATGGGCAAGTGCTGCTACCAGCAAGCACGAATAATACAGCATGGCCTTCTGTAATTCGGACTAAAGGTAAAGAAAACACCGATTTACTAGCGCAAGCCATCCAGAAAGGGCGCGAACGAGGATTAAAAGTATATGCTTGGATGTTTACTACAAATTTCGGCTATACCTACGCTCAACGTAAAGATAGAGAAGAGGCGATCGCTCGTAATGGCAAAGGTCAAACCAGCTTATATGTAGTAGATAACGGTTCTCAAGTATTTGTTGACCCCTATAATTTACAGGCGAAACGCGACTTTTACCAAATGGTGACGGAGGTAATGCGTCGTCGTCCGGATGGGGTATTATTTGATTACGTGCGTTATCCCCGTCAAGCGGGAACAGATTCCATCGCTACCAGAGTTACAGATTTATGGTTATACAGTAAATCTACTCAAGAAGCTTTATTCCAAAGAGCATTAAATAACAAAGGATTGCAGATGATTCGGCTATTCTTGAGCAAAGGTTATGTTACATCAACAGATATAGCTAAACTAGACCAAAAGTATCCCCAAGAAGGAGAACCCTTATGGCAAGGACGTACTCCACCCATACAACAAAAAGCGATTACTTCCCCCCAAGAACAACAACCACTACTACAATCAGAATTGTGGCAACTTTCCGTTGCTCATGCCATGCAGGGTATTGTAGATTTTTTAGCACTAGCTGCTTACCCGGCTCAGCAGCAAGGTGTTCCCGCAGGAGCCGTATTTTTTCCCGGTGGAAACCAAACAGTAGGAAGAGGTTACGATTCGCGCTTGCAACCTTGGGATAGATTTCCTAGTTCCTTAGAATGGCATCCCATGTCTTACGGTAAATGTGGTACCACCAACTGTATTGTTTCCCAAGTAAAGCAAGTAATAAATACAGCAAAACCAGGAACTCAGATAATTCCAGCCTTAGCTGGTGCTTGGGGTAAATCTATGAGCGGTCGTCCACCTTTAGAAGAGCAAATGCAAGATTTGAGTCAATACAAATCATCTCTCAAAGGAGTCAGCCATTTCGCTTATTCTTGGCAACATCCCCAAGATGATAACGACCGAAAATTTTGTCGGGTACGTTAACAATGTAGAGACGTAGCACTGCTACGTCTCCAGAATCTGCATTTCCCACGAATATGTCAGTTTTAGTTCTATATGATTACAATCTTTGCGGCTGCAATTTCAAATATTCAACAAAATCTAAAAGCTCTGCATTACTTAATTGTTGACGAGAACGTTTATGATATGCTTGCTGCAAATACTCTCGTCCCTGTTCCGTCGTCCAATTTAATCCTTTTAAATAATTATCGGATTGAGCAATTAAACTTTCGCGCAACTCAGCAGTTGTTAACTCAGTCACATATTGCGTTTTTTGATTAATTTTCCTACCAATATTTTGTCCTAAAGCTTGCCAGTTGATTTCTTTATATCCATCCCAACTAACACCTATAGATTTATAAGTAGCCGGATTGTAAACTTTACAAAACACGACTTTTTTATCTCCAGGTTCAACCGCGATCGTTAATGGATGCTGTAATTCTTCAGAACTCAGATTATCTAAAGATAGTAATAAACTTTTGGAAAAGTAAGAATCGCTACCCGATCGCACAACATAAGGTTTATCAGCGAGAATATGTAAATCGGTTTTTTCCGTTTCTCCAAATGAAGTTTCAACTTTCTTATTCACTTCTATTCCAGTTATTATCCCAGTCAAAGCTTTATCGTAAATAGGAATTTGTTTATTCTCTTCCGAAAGCGTATAAGCTGTTACGCATTTAATTTGTATAATACTAGCGAGCAAGATGCATGTCCTTACGGACACGCTGCGCTACCGCACTACAATGCTTTCATTTTTTCGCATTATATAATTTAGCTGCACATCAGCTTACCAACAGCAATCATTTTCTCTGCTAACAAAAATATATTGCAATCTGGGAATCGGTCCGAAGCCTAATTTAATCTCCATGTTTCCGTAAATACTTTTATTGATGATTGGAACAATCCGCTATTAACGGTCTTATATATAGATATATTTCCCTCAATAACGCGACTATCATCATTCATAATCCATACAAATAAATATTCTTGCCAATTTAGTTTATTGTAGTACATTTGCATCATTGCTAACCAAAAACATCATCTACACAAAAAATTTCAAATCAACAATAAAACAATAAATGTAGAGACGTAGCATTGCTACGTCTCCAGGAATTACCGAACCAACACAAAAAAACCGTATTAACCACCAAAAAAGTAGTTCATATCGATTTCAATATTAGTACTGGAACCAACGACAAAAACAGCGGAATCGCCGAACTTCGGGGGACCTGTAAGAATTCGAGGATTTCGGGAAAATCCGAAACCTTCTTTAGGAATACCCAAACCGTTAGTATTAAGTTTGCCATCACCATTGCTATCGTGAAACATTGCGATCGCATAAGTTCCGGCTTTTAGAGAAGGAATATTTAATTTTACGTTGCTATCTCCAAGCTTGACGCATTGTGCTTTGATAGCACGTTTATCGTTGCTAGGAAAACCGCGACTGCTAGAAAAAAGACTAAAACAAACTTGTCCTTTTTGATTTTTAAGTCCCTTAACTGTGACTCCAAGATTACTATTTGCACTACCCTCAGCACTGGGTAAAAATGCTAAATTTCCGATCATGCTTAGAAGTACAATGCCGACGTGAAACTTATTCTTCAGTAAATTCATAGAAATTGCCAACAACAAACTCTTACAGGATAAAGCAAATAATTTACTCTATAAATTTACTAGTACACAATGTTACGGCTTAATCAGTGTATTTTACAATTTGGTGTAGTTTTAACTTAATGAAAATTGCCCGCAGGTTGGAAACCTGGGGCTACAAGAACGAAGCCCGTCTGCACGGGCTATTATGGATATTTTTTTGTAGGGTGTGTGACGCTTCGACAAATTCAATACCCAATCAAAAGGCTTATAGCGTGACGCACCAATAATATTTATAAAATCAAAATTCCCATACGTGATTTGGATCGTTGAGTGCAGCGCGAACAGATGTTAAATTAGCAAGGTCTTTGAAAGGGCTAGATTTAGCTATTTCTGTAATCGAATGTAAAGCCAGAGCTAACTGTTCGTTGTCACCCGATACAAGAGCATCATCAACGACATCAAACAAAGAGCGAAAATTTTCCGCACGTTCATCAAAAGAGCGATCAAGATATGTTATTACTAAATCGCGTTGAGCGTTAATTCTAGTAATCGCCTCTTTTTCCCAAGCTTCAATATCGCGGCGTTTGGTCTTTTCTTGTTCTGCAATTGTGAGGTATTCCGTATAAGCTGAAACCATTTGTTGAAGAGATTCAGCAGGGTTTAAATTTGGCAGCCCAAAGTTTTTAATTTTCTTAAGTGACATCTTTAATAATCTCCCAGACTGCGGTATTTAGCTCGAATTCTCGCAGTAGCAGGATTAAGCTGCCCTTCGCTATTTAAAACCGGAGTTTTCATAATTTCTGAAATTGCCTTTATCAGTAGCGCTACCTCTTGAAATTTACTCTCGTCACGGTTTTGGTCAAAATACGGTAGAGATTCAAGTTCATCAAGCTCATCAGTTGCTCGCTCATTAAGAGATTTAAGTAAATATCCTAACTCGTAAATCCGCTGTCTAACTTGTTCTAAAAAATCCCCAATTGCGTCAATTTCAGCAGTTGCTTTGTTAACTTCCGCTTCATATTCTCGCGCTTTCGTTAAAGCTTTTTCTCCCTCTCCTGCAAATACAAAACCACCAATCATTAAAGCCGGACCTACTGTAATTCCACCTAATATTAATGAGCCAAGAGCCATACCACCGCCACCAGCAGCAAGTGAGCCACCACCTAACCATGCGAGAGTTGCATTTGTCGCAGCTGCACCGCTTAAACCTGAGATAGCAGTTCCCGTACTTGCTACTCCTAGTGAAGTAGCGAGACTCATTGCACCACCGTATCCTGCTGCCGCTCCTCCAACAGCTTTTATACCTCCTTGAAAAAATTGTTCAGCTTCGATTGTTGCTGTTTTATATTCGTTAATTTGTTTAACTGAAATTCCATCAAGCCCTTCTAAAAACTTCTGTTGACTTTGTTTGGTATTACCAATGTTATTCTCGATGAAGTCAATAAAACGTCTGATTGTATCTATCATGACATTCATCTGAAATTCACCATAATATTCTGCTAACTGATTAGTTTCTTCCTTTTGTGCATTCAAGTAGTAAAGTGCATCTTGATAATCTCTTTGAGCGTTTTCACCAATTTCCTTTGCTTCATCCATATCAGATAAACCTGAAATGCCTGCTCCAATACCCAAAACACCAGTAGCCAAAGCCGCAGCACCCAATATTAGTGGAATCATAAATTGCTCCCGATTAAAGTTAGTTTTTAGAAAGGGTTATTTCAAGTTTTTCTACGACGGAAAATTAACCTTATATTTAAAGTTCCCCGATTAACGGAATAACTAACCTTTTTCAAAAGCAGAAATTTAAAAGTTGAATAAAGAAATCTAGTCTACTGAAGTATTAGCGTCAAATACGATGTCTAATTATTAACTTTATTAGCATTTTGCTATGTAAAATTACCCTCTCTTCCTTTCTTTCCTCTGCGTTCTCTGCGCCTCTCTCTTGAAAAGTTGTTCATGGGGGAAACCCCCAAGACCACACTTTTCGCTGCGGTTTTTTTTTTTAATCAGTTGGTGCGTGACGCTACAAGTCTTATAACCACCAACAAAAATTATCAAAGCGTCACACACCCTACAAGAAATTAGCCCGTGAAGACGGGCTTTGTAAATGTAGCCCCAGGTTTCCAACCTGCGGGCGTTATTGCGGTTATGATTACGTTCTTTCTTCCATTTCCCCCCCACAAAAAAAAGGACAGGTTTTAATTAAACCCATCCCTTGCATCAAATCAAAATTACCATTAAACTAACTGCCAATTTCCGGCGCATTCATGGACACCGCAGGCACTTTTTGCTGAGCTAAACTCGGTACAGAATCGCGCAATCTAGCAGTTAATTGAACTGTTGTCGCGTCGTAAATCTGAGTCAAAATCTTCGGATACAAACCAATTCCGATAATTGGAATCAACAAACAAGCAACAATGAATATCTCGCGGGGTTCGGCATCTATGAGATTCTGATGAGAAACCAACTCTTTATTCTCTTCACCATAGAAAATCTCCCGCAACATTGACAGTAGATAAATTGGGGTCAAAATTACACCAACAGCCATCAAGAACACCACGAAAATTTTAAAGGTGTTGCTATAAGCATCACTAGTGGCAAAACCGACAAATATCATTAACTCTGCCACAAAACCGCTCATTCCTGGCAATGCTAAAGAAGCCATCGAACAAGTGGTAAACATGGCGAAAATTTTACCCATTTTTTGACCAACACCGCCCATTTCATCGAGCATCAACGTGTGGGTTCTATCGTAAGTCGCACCAACTAAGAAGAACAAACTTGCTCCTATTAATCCGTGAGAAACCATTTGCAATACCGCTCCACTCAAACCTAAGTCAGTGAAGCAAGCAATACCAATCAGCACAAACCCCATATGAGAAATTGAAGAGTAAGCGATTTTACGCTTCAGGTTGCGCTGAGCAAAGGATGTCAAGGCGGCGTAAATAATATTTACAACCCCCAAAATTATTAACGCTGGCGCAAAATAAGCGTGTGCATTGGGAAGCATTTGAGCATTCATCCGAATCAACGCATAACCGCCCATTTTTAACAAAATCCCCGCTAACAACATATGCACGGGGGCTGTAGCTTCACCGTGGGCATCTGGTAGCCAGGTATGTAAAGGAATGATGGGTAATTTGACAGCGTAAGCTATCAAGAAAGCTGCATACAGCCCAAGTTCCATTTTGAGAGGAAAATCTTTTGCGGCTAACGTTGCCATATCAAAGGTAACGGTATCACCGTAAAATGCCATTGCAAGGGATGCAAGCAGAATAAATAACGAACCACCTGCTGTATACAAAATAAACTTGGTGGCTGCATAATGCCGCTTTTTACCTCCCCAAATTGACAATAGGAGGTAAACCGGAATCAATTCGAGTTCCCACACTAGGAAAAACAACAGCATATCTTGAACTGCAAACACGGCTATTTGTGCGCCGTACATTGCAAGTATTAAAAAGTAGAATAGCTTGGGTTTAAAGGTGACTGGCCAAGCGGCTAAAACTGCCAGTGTGGTAATGAATCCGGTCAAAAGAATTAAGGGCATTGACAAGCCATCTGCCCCTACCGACCAATTTAAACCCAATTGGGGAACCCAAGCATAACTTTCTACTAATTGCAAATCTGGATTCGAGAAGTCGTACTGAGTGTAAAAAGCGGTAACAATCAGTGCAAAATCTATCAACCCCACTATCAGGGCAAACCAACGCACCGTTTTACCGTCTTTATCCGGGATGATAGGAACTAACAGCGATGCTGCGACGGGCAACAAAATAATCGTTGTTAGCCAAGGAAAATTAGCTGTATTCATCGAAATCGTTAGGAAAGAATAATAAATTTTGGCTATCAACTACTAGCTATTAAGTAGCAGTTTTTTTGGGATTTGGCGGTAATGTTTCGCTTGATTTAACAAAAGGGAATAGGGAATGGGGAGTAGGGAGTAGGGAATGGGGAGTAGGGAGTAGAAAATAGATTTTTGTTCTAATTAAATCCCCTTGCTATTAATTACACAAAGGTTCGCCGAAGTGTCTATGGTTCCGCAGATTTTTTTTAACTACTCCACTCTCGATCTAAGATTACCGATGTAATTTCTTTCCCTATTCCCTACTCCCTGCTCCCTACTCCCTTTGTTTCAAAAAGATGAAGGCAGGTAAACTAGTTAATCTGCCTTCATCCCCATTACTCTAATTCACAAGTAGAAACGTAACACATGACATTTCTACATCAGGTAACACCAAAGACAATCACCAAGCCCAAAACAGCCCCAAAGATAATCAGGGCATAGAATTGTGCGCGTCCGTTTTCGAGGTACTTTAGACCTTCACCGCTGACAAGGGCGGCAAGTCCTGTAAGGTTAACAGCACCATCGACAACGCGGAAGTCAACTTCCAATACTTGTCTGGCTAACCGACGCAAGCCGAGAACAAATACGCGATGGTAAATATCGTCAAAGTACCACTTATTCAGGGATAGCTTGTAAAGTGCAGGGTATTTAGCTGCAATGGCTGCTGGATCGATTTTGTGCAGTCGATACATCAAGACAGCCAAGATAATTCCCACTACGGCGATCGCAACGGAAAGCCCCGCCATCGTATAAAACTCTGTGGGGTCGAATTCCGCCGTTTTTTCCATCACTTCAGCCAATGTTTCGCTGGGTGGATAGATAAACTCCTCAAAATAGTTTGCATAAGGAGTTCCTACCAAACCAATGAGCATCGAAGGAATTGCCAAAACCACCAACGGTAAGGTCATCGTCCACGGAGACTCATGGGGTGTATCGCTGTGTCCGTGATCGTGGGAATGGTCGTCGTGGGTAGTAGATTCCAATTCTCCCTGCTTCATCGCTCCAGGGCCAAAATTGGGAGCAGTTTCTGACTCCATGAGAATTGTAGCTGCCGACTTTTTCAACTGCTGCAAAATATTCTCATCTTTGCCCTTAAATTTGCCTTCAAATGTCATGAAATACATTCTGAACATATAGAAAGCGGTAATTCCGGCAGTTAACCAGCCGACAAACCATAAAAATGGGTTAACGGCAAAGGCAGAACCAAGAATTTCATCTTTTGACCAAAAACCCGCGAAGGGTGGAATACCCGAAATTGCCAGACAACCAATTAAAAAGGTAGTTGCCGTAAATGGCATATACTTCCGCAGTCCGCCCATTACTCGCATATCCTGCGCCACAACTGGGTCATGACCGACAACTCCTTCCATTCCGTGAATTACCGAACCGGAACCGAGGAACAGCATCGCTTTAAAGTAAGCGTGGGTCATTAAATGGAAGAAACCGGCACTGTAAGCGCCTACTCCCATCGCCATCACCATATAACCAAGTTGGGAAATGGTTGAGTAAGCCAAACCTTTCTTAATGTCGTTTTGGGTTAAGGCAATTGTTGCCCCCATAAACGCCGTAAATGCTCCAACATAAGCAATTACGTTCATTGCCACCGGAACGTGTTCAAATACCGGGTACATCCTGGCAATGAGGAAAACGCCTGCTGCTACCATTGTTGCCGCGTGAATCAAGGCAGAAATGGGAGTAGGACCTTCCATCGCATCCGGGAGCCAAACGTGCAGCGGAAACTGGGCTGACTTCGCTACCGGACCTAAGAAAACCAGAATCGCGAACAGAATTGCTAAGACGTTGCTAAGAGAACCAGTTTGCACCAGTTCTGCAAGGCGATCGCCCATGATCTCGAACTCGAAGCTTCCCGTTGCCCAAAACAGTCCTAAGATGCCCAACAACAAACCAAAGTCACCAACGCGGTTGGTCACAAACGCTTTTTGGGCTGCATCTGCTGCTGACTTGCGATCGTACCAGAAGCCAACCAGCAAGTAGGAACACATTCCCACTAATTCCCAAAATATATAAATTTGTACCAGGTTTGGACTAACTACCAAACCTAGCATTGAAGAGCCAAATAAACTCAAATAGGCGTAAAACCTGACGTAGCCCGGATCATGAGCCATGTAGCCATCGGTGTATACCATCACCAACACAGCTACACTGGTTACAATTGCCAGCATCACAGCTGTCAGGTGGTCTACTGTATAGCCCATGTTCAAATGAAAGCTACCTGCTGCTGCCCATTCCAAGGTGCGCGTATAGGTCGCGTGTCCTTGAATTTGACTCCATAACAAACTAAACGACAGCCCCATTGCTGCTGCCATTAAAGAGATAATTAATACGGCGTTTAGCTGTCGTAGGCGATTAGTCACCTGATTAAACGAGATTAAGCCTAAGCCTACCAGCATCGCTCCTAAAAGCGGTAAAACTGGAATCAGCCAAGCATATTGATAGATTACTTCCATCGAGTTATGCCTACTTTTAGAATTCTCCACTAAGTTAGAACATTGCTACGAATAAGAAAAGAAATCGTTGCGACAGAGTTTTTCTCCGTCCAAGTCAATTATCTATCCGTCACGCGCCGCAATTGTCCTAGTCGGAACTGTTAATAATTGTGACACACAGAATTTAAGATAAAATACCCCACCCGATAGTATTTGGGTGGGGTTATTAAAAATAGTTTGATTTTTATTGCTAATCTTCGCCAACAATTTCACATTCGCGATCGCCGTTGCAATCTAATATTGCAGCACTTTTACAGTCAAATTCGGCTGATGCGCTTTGCTTTTAAGGAACTTTTTACCTTTTCTTAAACCGCGATTCAGTAGCCGTGCGAGCGATCGCGACAAACATATCTAAAACATTGACAAATTTTATAAACTAGTGGCTTTTAACCTCCGATCTACAGAATTGTAAGTTCGGGATGAATTTGTACAACTGTCTTTAATTTCGGATAAATCCGCAAAAAATTCTTCTCTACCTCTAAAACCTTCCAAACGCTTTCCTACGATGCCGTTTTGAATCAATAGCAAAGTTGGAAGTGTCTTTAATCGATAAGTAGTAGACAGTTTAAAATTATCATCGGCATTAACTTCGACTAACTTAAGTTCTTCGCCACACTGAGATTTAAATTGCAATAATAAAGGCTTAATGACGCGGCACAAGCCACACCAAGGTGCTCCAAAATTGACTAAAACTGGAACTTGGGATTCTAAAACTTCTTTTGTAAATGTCCGTTCACTAACCGACAACACCATGATGCCTCTCGAACTATAAGGTTTTCATCTCATCAAACTAGTCATAATCGCGCCCGCTGTTTGTTGTCAGCAGCTATTTCCATGACTTTCTTTTCTACTGTCCCAAAGGAATGTTACTTGCCTTGAGGTCACGTCTATTTTTATTTCCTTCAAGACCAGGGTGATAATCCATTGTATGACGGTTTGCAAGACTCGTTAAGGCATTAGCTAACATCGCATTTGTTATGTAGTTCTGACAAAAAATAGCTCTTTTCTAATTTCGATCAAAGCTGCCGTGATTGACTATAACCTCCGCACCCGTTGGTCGGATAAATTGTTAAATACAGTAGCTATTACTATTTAATCTCCAATTTGCCAAAAAAACACCCCATAACAAGATACTTGTTTGAAATTATCCTACATTGAATTGGTAGCAAATGATCGGTCTCAAAACTGCAATATTTTCGCGTCTCAATGCAGATTGCGTAAGTCTTTGGGCAAATAATAATCTACCATTGTACCCTACTAGTTAAGCTCATTAAAAAGGGGTGAGACCACCAAAATAAAAGTACAACTACTGCAACTCCAAGATAAGCGGGACGAAAAAATTCTTCAAATTTGAGAGATTGACGACCATCGAAAATTGCGGCAAAAGGAATAACACTAGTGCGTTGCTTGGCTTTTTCAAAAGTTTCGCCGTAACGCGAATGCAAACGGCGATCGCCATGCCAAACAGCGAACAAATGGTGCAATACTAAGCCAATTGAAGTGAATAGTGTAAAGGTAGTACCGATCCACAAAGTATGAGCAACGCACCAAATTACTTGTCCTACCATTTGCGGATGGCGGGTAATACGAATAATTCCGGTTTCGTAAAGGTGAACTTCAGGCTTGGAGATAGCAGCAACTTCCAGTAGATTAAATGTGGCAGGATATAAAAATACAAAAGAAATTGCCGATAAGACCCAAACAAGTGTCTGTATCCCAGGCACATTTTGTACTTGCCATAACTGCAAGCCATCATAACGATGGTTAAAAAAGTAAACAATTAATATTACAGCTAACACCAAGCTGACAAGTGCAAATAAAACTCGGTAAAGCCTTGCTCCAATTCGTTTTTCTGCTTTTTCGCGTAGGGCTGCTCCTCCACTGTGAGCAATTGCAAAAATCAATAATAACCCCAACATGACAAAATGAGTGGAGGTGAACCAACTTGGCATAAGCACAATAGTATACATAGATAAAGTCAGAACACAGAAGATTAAATTCAGTACAACCAATACCACAAAGTTATGCGGAGGAGGATTTTGGTCAAGATGTTGTGCTACTGTCTTTTCGGGTAATACCTCTAATTTAATACGCATTGTGTTTTATTCCATGCCTAGTAAAAAAAGCGATGAAAGCCCGAATGTTGCCAAAACTGCTCCTTTCAATTTTGTGGGTTGAGCCTTATGTCTGACCTTCCTTTTACTTTAGATCAGTTACGCATACTCAAAGCAATTGCCGCAGAGGGGAGTTTCAAGCGTGCTGCTGACAGCCTCTATGTCTCCCAACCAGCCGTAAGTTTGCAAGTGCAAAACCTAGAAAGACAGTTGGATGTGCCTTTATTCGACCGTGGAGGTCGTCGGGCGCAGTTGACTGAAGCTGGACACTTACTTTTGAGCTATGGGGAAAAAATTCTTAGTCTGTGTCAAGAAACTTGTCGCGCTATTGAGGATTTACAGAATCTTCAAGGGGGTACTTTAATTGTGGGTGCTTCTCAAACAACGGGGACTTATCTTTTGCCTCGCATGATTGGAATGTTCCGACAAAAATATCCAGATGTGGCGGTGCAATTACACGTTCATTCTACTCGTCGCACTGCCTGGAGCGTAGTCAACGGACAAGTTGATTTGGCGATTATCGGCGGTGAAATTCCTGGAGAATTAACGGATTCATTGGAGAAAATTCCTTATGCTGAAGATGAGTTGGCATTAATTTTACCCGCAAATCATCCATTCGCCAAACTTGAAGCGATTCAAAAAGAAGACCTATACAAATTGCAATTTATTGCCCTAGATTCGCAATCGACTATTCGTAAAGTTATAGACCAAGTGCTGACACGCCACGACATCGACACGCGGCGCTTAAAAATTGAAATGGAACTCAATTCCATTGAAGCGATTAAAAATGCCGTACAGTCCTGTTTGGGTGCTGCTTTTGTCTCAACTAGCGCGATCGCTAAAGAGTTACAAATGGGGATTATTCACTTTACTCCGATTAATAATGTGGTTGTTAAGCGGACGCTGTGGTTGATTTTTAATCCCAATCGCTACAAGTCCAAAGCTGCCGAAGCTTTTAGTCGAGAAATACTGCCTCAGTTTGCCGCACCTGGGTGGCATATAGATATGTTAAAATCATCACATACAATTGCAGTAAATGGGTTAGAAGTGCAGGCATCTAACTTTAATGATAGCTAGAGTGATGTCAACATACTTTTGTCACAATTACAAAGTGCGAACATTTATCGCCGCCTTTGGTAAAACCTGCATTAATTACACATTGATCGATTATTTTCCCTTGTTAAGCTGAGGAAATCATGTGTAAATATTGATGTCAGATTAGTTAAGTAAGATTTCACTCTCCTGGTTTCTCCTGTAAAGACGCTCTCGCCGCACATAAAGGTGAACGCGAACGACAGGACAGAAACCGACACTGCTGAGTAGTCTCACTATTTTATTCCCTGACAAATTGCTCATGATTTATGACCAACAATGGAAATTTACTGCACTCGTCCCCGGTGTTCGCGTCCGCAGAATCACTTCGTCGATCTAGATGACAACGCAACTCTCAGAACGGCACAGCAGAAATACTGTAGCGCTTGTGGGATGCCTTTAATTTTAGCCGGTCGTTATTTACCAATAAAGCTGCTTGGAAGAGGGGGATTCGGAGCAGCATTTTTATCGCGCGATCGCTATACTCCAGGAATGCGGCAATGTGTGGTCAAACAGTTTCTACCAGCAGGAAATTTGAGTTCAACTCAACTAAAACTAGCTCAAGACTTATTTGAAAGAGAAGCGGTAGTTTTAGAGGAAATTGGCTCGCAACACGACCAAATTCCTAACTTATTTGCTTTTTTCCCCATAATAGTTCCCGGCTTAAAAGCAAATGAGCAGGAGCAATTTTTTTATCTGGTACAGGAATATATTGATGGAGACAACTTAGAAGAAGAATTAGCTCGCAAGGGCAAATTCTCAGAATCAGAAGTATTGTTCCTGCTGCATTCAATTCTCCCAGTACTGCAATTCGTCCACGATAAAGGTATTATCCACCGAGACATTAAACCTTCTAATATAATGCGCCATCGCAACGGTAAGCTTTTCTTACTGGATTTTGGCGCTGTCAAGCAAGTAACAAACAGCCCTAGCGGGTCTAGTAATTCTTCTACCGGAATTTATTCTTTAGGATTTGCACCACCAGAACAAATGTCTGGAGGAAAAGTATTTCCTTCTACAGATTTATACGCTTTGGCTGTAACTGCTGTTTTACTGTTGACCGGACAAAAGGATGTGACCGAGCTATTTGATGCTTACAGCAATCAGTTGCAATGGCAAAATAAGGTAAGCGTTAGTTCTCATCTTGCACAAATTTTAGATAAAATGCTCCAGAGTGCGCCCAATCAACGTTTTCAATCAGCACAAGATGTTTTACAAGCTATTGATTCCACGCAGTCAATACCCGATACTTCACTTAATTACAATCAGCCACAAGTAATATCTCAACCATCACCTGCACCACTGCCAAAACCATCAGCGCCTCGCAGTACATCTGTATCGCAATTCTCTACACTGGAATTATTAGCTGGTTCCGCATTTAGTGGGTTTGAAGGTGCTTTAATTTGCATCGCATTTTTTAGCTTATTTAAATTACCGAGCATTACTCTTGTTGCTTCAGCCGTTGTTCTAGGAATATTAATCTTTGTTCAAACCAAACGATGGATTGAAAAGTGGGATTTAGTAATTATTCCCGCAATCACATTATTAATTATCTTTTTTATTCCTTTGTTACGAGGTGAGCAAAGCATTCAAAATATAGTTATTTTATCAATAGCCGCAAGCTTAATTACGGTCGCTCTCACCTCGCTATTTCGTCTTATTTATAGAATCTTATCTTTGCTTCTGTAACTAATTTTTAAAAATTATTAAGTTTCAATTAATTGTATCCGCTCAACTGTTAATTAAATATTAATCTTTCTTAAATAAATGATTAAGTAACGACATATGGCTTAAAAAAATATTTGCAACTTATACTCTTGAATAGCGAAACTTTACCGGGATATATTGTTATTGGCTAAAATGTTGTATTTTAATACGATTAACTAAAATTATTAACTACAACTATATTTAGTCAGTCGCTTTTAAATCTAGACAAAGCTGATTTTTTTCATTTATTGCATGGTAATTAGGCTTTGATGCTAATAGCGATAAAACCAAAAATCAATACGCGGAATCTATGTCACAAAAAAACGAGACGGCGGTTTTAGTCCTAACCTTAGTAATTACACTTGGTTTAGTAGGTGGAGTATATTGGTGGTTGGCTAGAAGCTATGATATTAGACTCGGTTCTATCAGCAATAATCAATCTCAGCCACAATCTCAGTCAAATCTGCAATCTGTAAATCAAACTTTTGCTTCCGTAGAAAAAGTTCCTTCGGGATTATTTAGCTATGGGGGTAGCACTACATGGGCCCCAATTCGAGCAGAAGTTGACTCTGAGATCGAAACGGCTTTACCTAAATTCCAACTCCGCTATACAAATCCAACTACGGGTAATCCAGGTTCTGGTACCGGGATTATGATGCTATTAAACAATCAGTTAGCTTTTTCGCAATCTTCGCGAGCTGTTAAAGATAAGGAATATCAACAAGCACAGCAACGAGGTTTTAAACTCCAAGAAATTCCGGTTGCTATCGATGGTATTGCGATCGCTGTTAATCCTAATTTAAATATTCCAGGGCTTACATTAGGTCAACTTAAAGATATTTACACTGGCAAAATAACTAATTGGCAAGAAGTTGGCGGAGAAAATTTAACAATTAGACCTTATTCTCGCCGTTTAGCAGAAGGGGGTACTGTTGAATTTTTTGATGAAAATATCTTAGATAGTGAAAAATTTGGTAGCAATATCGAATTCGTTGCTAATACAACTGAAGCTTTAAGAAATGTGGCGAAAAATAATGGGGGTATTTACTATGCTTCTGCACCTGAAGTAGTTGGGCAGTGTGGTGTTAAACCTTTACCAATAGGGGGAACATCTAATAAATTTGTTCCCCCCTATCAAGAACCATTTATTCAGCCTTCTAATTGTCCGCAACAGCGCAACCAACTAAATGCTGAAGCCTTTAAAAGTGGCGAATATCCAATTACTCGGCGGCTCTTTGTAGTTGTCAAGAAAAACGGTCAAATTGACGAACAAGCCGGAGAGACTTACGCTAAGTTGCTACTTACAGATCAAGGTCAAAAATTAATTTCTAAAGCAGGATTTGTCAGAATTAATTAATGTCTAATCATTAAAAGCTAAGTAGGTTGGCAGAAATAAATCAAGCTATGTAACAGAATGTAAATTAAGCTCTCAAAGAGAAGACGCTTGCGCGTCAACAAAACCCGAACCCTATTCCTTATTCCCTTTTCATAACTGTGATTTTTAACGCTGACCTACTTGATAGTTGGAAAGCATTTGCTATTAGCTATTATTTACTTATTGGAAATAAAAAATAAAAAATAAAAAATTAAATTTATTATGTCACAGAAAAACGAAGCGCCAATTCTTGTTTTATCTTTATTAATTACAACTGGACTTATAGCCGGTGGATGGTGGTGGTTTAATCGGAACAGTAGCTTTAATTTAAATTCTGTTATTAAACCTCAACAGAGCCAACCGAATTCTAGTACGTCAAATACGCCCACAGCACCCCCTGTTGCAACATCACAAAACGGTACAAATTTTGCTTCTGTCGAAAACGTCCCTACGGGATTGTTTAATTACGGAGGAAGTACCTCTTGGGCCCCTATTAGAGAATCAGTTGACAAAGAAATTCAAGCAGCACGAAAAGATTTTCGCTTGCGCTACGTGCAGCCGTTAAGTGGTAGTACTGGTTCGACTACTGGCATTCAAATGCTAATTGATGGTCAGTTAGCGTTTGCTCAGTCTTCGAGACCAATAGAAGATACAGAATTAACCCGTGCGAAGCAACGCGGGTTTACTCTCCAACAAATTCCCGTAGCTATTGACGGGCTAGCAGTAGCTGTTAACCCTAATATAAATGTTCGGGGACTAACCATAGACCAGTTACGGTCAATTTACACTGGGAAAATAACTAATTGGAACCAGCTAGGTGGTGCCAATATACCAATTAAGGCTTATTCTCGCGGTGTAAGTGATGGCGGTACAGTTGAACTATTCGTTCAAGATGTCCTAGGCGGTCAACCGATGGCTTCAACGGTGGAGTTTGTCTCTACCACCACCCAAGCCCTACGGAAAGTACAATTAAGCCCCGGCGGCATTTATTACGCTTCTGCCCCAGAAGTCGTTCCTCAATGTTCAATCAAACCCTTGCCGTTGGGGCGAACGCAAGGGAAATATGTTGCTCCTTACCAAGAACCATTCGTCCTCCCTTCGGAATGTCCTCGGTTACGCAACAAATTGAACATTGAGGCTTTTCAATCTGGTGATTACCCGATTACGCGCAATCTGTTTGTGGTGGTCAAACAAAATGAGCAAATCGAACAACAAGCAGGTGTTGCTTATGCCAACTTTTTAACCACTAAGCAGGGACAGGAATTAATCACCCAAGCTGGGTTTGTAGGAATTCGCTGACTCATACTGTAGCTGTTTTAGCTGACTCTACTAATTGATTCTGCTGGCAAGCAAATTAGATTATCCCCTTGAGTAAGGATTAAGCCGCGCTGACGTAACTTACCCATTAAGCGAGTTACGGTAACGCGAGTTGAACCAATTGCACTACCAATTTGGGCGTGGGTGAGGGGGAAGGGCAGACAATAGCCACGAATTACTTCGGGGTCATTTTCGCTCATCGCTGGTTCTCCATATTCCTCAATTAATAATGTGAGAAATCCTAAGAGTCGGTCAATGGTGCGTCGTTGTCCTAAAGCACTCAACCACAGCAGTTTACGCTGGTGCTGATATCTAAAGGCATCCATAACTTCGCGGCGAAAATGAGGCCAATTATCTAAATCATGCCAGTACATCCACAACACTGCTGTTTGATCGACGTGAGCGTATGACTGCAACGTAAAAGGCGATTGAGCAACAATTTCAAACGGCTGTCCCGCACCAACAAAACCTAAGAATGCTTCTTCAGGAGTTCTGTTAATCCGGCGAGACGTTAATTGAGAAGCAGTGGCACTCACTTGAGCGGTTCCCACCATGCGGATCGCACCCCTTTGCACCAAATACAGCAATCCAGGTCTAGCTGGAATTCGCTCATCTTTGCTAAAGGTACGGCAGCGATAGTGTTCTTGAGCCCAATCAAGAATCCGTTGCCAGGTTAAAAATGGACGTGATGCCTCAGAAAAAGAGGATTGAGATTGCATAGGTAACAAAGAGCGTTCTGCTGAAGACAAAGACGACATAAAAAGGTGCAAGGAGTGTCTTTGTGAATGGCCTGCTTAGGCTTGAAACCGTCTGGCCAGCTATCCAAAAGGTAGAAAGCCGAAGCTCCTACTCTTTTGTTATACTTCTTACTGTACAATGTTTGTAGTAAAGTTTACCCAGAATTCACTAAATTTTATGCAATTCTAATATTCTTTGACCAAATATAAAGTTATGCCCTAAGACAGATGACATAAAATCAATGTTTCTGGGTTTACAGTGCTGTCATCAGTATATTGTGTGAGTAAAAAGCTACTTGTAAGCAAAAATACAGCAATAATCCAGCTAATATACGGTCAATTGACTAGAGCGGTGAGTATTTATGCTCAGTCAGAAGAAATGGAATATACAGAAAAAAAAGATATTCCTCTATCAAAAGGCAAAAGTGATATTAAAATTTCTTATGTATCGGGAGTTGCGCTGCATCTAGCAAAATCTCATAATTCACAGCCTTTTTTGATCGCTAGCTCAATTAGTTCTTATTTATCAGCAAGCTGGAGCGGAGATTTAGTAGTAAAAGTTTTACCTCCTGGACTGATATATATACAAGTCAGTGACTTGGTTTTAGCGGTTTGGCTGCAATATTTTATTGATCGCCACAGCAAAGAAATTGATCTTGGGTCTTTGAATAGAGTCGTTACATCCGAACCCTCTGAGTTATTTTCTCTTCAATATGTTCACGCACGTTGCTGTTCTTTGTTAAGACTGGCTCAACAAGAGAAATTAATTGACTGTAACGAATTTTCATCTGAATCGATACCTTGGCTTGACACTCACGCAAGACTTCGTTTGAATCATCAAGCTGAACGTTGCTTGATTGGTAGTTTGGTGAAACTAGTAGATGAGTTAGAGCCAGCCATTACTCGTCCCGTCAAATGGCAAAGACCAGCGCTTGACTTGGTTCGAGCTTTTGAAAGTTTTTGGTCTGCTTGTCGCATTTGTGGTGACGTAAATTCGACTGCACCAGAGTTAGCTATTGCTAGGATCGGATTGGTTATGGCAACTAGGTCAGTATTAAAGTTTTTATTAGAAGAAAAATTAGGTATATCAGCTTGCTGGGAATTATAAGTTGGGAATTGGTAATTGCGAATTGAATTACGCCATTACTGAAAAATATAAATACTTTTGTAACAACTATTGACTAATTAAAGGACTTCAAGTATATTATCAATTGTGTGAGGAGCGAACCAGTAAGGACACCGAGACGAAACACGGCCAGTCGTCGGTGTCCTTTCTGATTTAAATATTATTTGTTCGCTGCTAGTTTTTGGACGGGTAAAGATACCCATCTGAAAAAATCTATTTAACTAAGAATTTTTCAATTGCTGCGGCTACTCCATCTTGCTCTACATTAGGAGCTACCCAGTTAGCTATAGATTGAACTCGATCTGGTGCGTTACCCATTGCGACACCGATACCGGCATATTCGAGCATTTCGACATCGTTAAAGTTGTCTCCAACAGTCATTACGTTAGTTCTTTGCAGTCCTAATAATTCTTCAGCCAGATAACGTACCGCAGCTCCCTTATTTACCGAAGGATTAGTTGCTTCAAAAAAAGTGGCTACGGATTTAGTTAAATACAGTTCTGCGGGGGTGTATTGCAGTCGCAAATTACCGAGCAGTTGATCGATAACTTCGGTGTCTTCACACAAAGCGAGTATTTTTGTCGGTTCGTTGTTTAAACAAGAACGTAAATCTCCGACAGGAATTGGTGTAATTCCAGAACGTTGTCCGTAGATTTGCGTTTCTGGAGTCAATTCTCGGACGTAAAGCTGGTCATTTATATAAAAATGGACAGATAAAAGTTGACGTAGTTCTGGTTGTTCAAAATAGTCCAACAGCTTTAAAGCTAGTTCTTTGGGAACCGACAAATTCTGGTGAACTTTTTGGGAAACTGGATCTTGAATCCAAGCCCCTTGATAGGCTATTAACGGTAGCTTAGAGCCAATTTTCTCGTGGAAGCGCAAAGCCGAACAATACATTCTACCAGTTGCGATCGCAACTTGAATTCCTTTGGCTTGGACTGCATTAACTGCTGCGATCACGCGATCGCTAATCTTGTTAGATTTTCCTGCTATAGTACCATCGATATCTAAAACTAGTAGTTTAATGTCTTGGACGACTGTATTCCCCATGCGATTAGATTCCAGTTCCAATTAATATGCTTAAGTTCCAGTTAGAGCGTAACAGTTGAGGTGCAAATAATTTTATTTTTATTTATTTTTATATTTTTATTTTAAGACAAATCGCTGCGTCAAAGTACAAATGTGAAAGCCACCAATGTTTAAGTTTAACAAGGATGGCTTTTACATAAATATTATTATATATTGGTATTTTTTTGGTTATTTTACCGTCATGGAAGTTGCTATTGCGAAATTGCCTTGTTAGATTTGCGACGACGGACAAAGGCTAATGCTGCGACGGAACCTAACCCAATTACAGTTCCAGGTTCGGGTACAGTTTTCACTGAAGATTTTCTAGCAATTACTTTAAAATCTGGACCGTTAAATTTGCTGGTTGCTGAGAGTTGAATTCCACTTAAGCTAGTAACTCCTAATTGGGCCAGACTGACTCCCCAAGAACCGACTTCTTGACTCTTACCAATTTCCTTTGTATCTATTTTAAAACCGGCATCTTGTTGTTGTTTTCTGAGTAACGTAATCGCATTACCGATAATATTTCCTGTACTATCGATAGCTTGAACCATCAAGTCGCTGTTCATACCTCGTTCCCAGAAAAACAAGCTATCTAAGCCTGAATTATCTTCTTTAATAAGACTATCGAAAAATACATTAATATTAAATGAACCAGTATCTTCGCCATCAATAATATTGTTCAAGTTGCTGTTACCTAAAAATTTAGCAATTTCTACAGCATCGGGGTCTTCTTTTGTAATTACAGGAGTAGTAGCTTTATCGCCGCTATCGGTGCTGGCTGCGCCGCTATTTGCGTCCTTAGTTCTCGGTGTATTTTTGTTAATTACAGCTTTATTAACAAAGGAAAATTGAGTAATTGTCTGGTCTTTTTGTTGGATAGATTCTAATAAAATATCTTTTTTGGCATCAGTCTTTTGGTTTATGTTAGTTGTGAAATTTGCAGCTTGAGCGGAATTAGAAACAAATAAAACGGTGCTAACTGTTAAACCGATAGAAGTCACTAATTGATTAAATTTCATTGAATTCCCTTCTTTTTAAAACTAACTTTTGTTAAAAGCAATTTGTATTGCGCTTATGTTTAAATTATGCTCAATCGGTTGTTGAAAAGACATCCGCAAACATCCCGATTAAAAGGTAAAGTTTAGGGATGCAAAAAGGGGTTATTTTTATGTTTATCTATGAAGCTAAGAACAATTAACAAGTCAATCTCGTTTTAGCAGTTGGTTTCATAACTCATACCTATGAAACAGCAGGATAAATTAGATAAAGATTGGATGAATTTTTATGATTGGAATTTGCCGATCGCGATCGCAATTTATCCACGAAAATGTGACTAGTAGTGCGTTTCATTAATTCTGAAGGGTAATAAATTCGTAGTGCGAGCTTCTAGCTCGCTCGTTGCTTCTAGCTTGCTGGTGGCTTCTAGCTCGCTCGTTGCTTCTAG
>NZ_JAYGHM010000043.1:38534-42009 GCF_034931125.1 Rivularia sp. UHCC 0363
GTTCACGAGCGAGCGGGACGCTCGCACTACGAATGTGTTACCCAGCATAATTAATGTGGCGGAATATTAGATTCAGCCTTGGGACAGTCGCGAAGCAATATCAAGCCAGTTTAAATTCGTAGGGAGTACTTAAGTCGCGATCGCAATACAACGTATTTTTTTAACTTTTATGAAGCTAAATTGACAAATTTTTTAATGATATAAACCATAGAGACTGGCTGGGAGTCTTACCAGTAAACTGTTTCACCGTGGTAAATATAAAATTTTATATATCGACTAAAACAAATGTTCCAAAAGGGAAAGCAACTGATTAAAATAAATAAATGTCCTTAATTACACGCTTTAACCAGTTGACCGATATAAGTTCTGCGAAAAAACCCATATTCGTCTTAGTTGACGGACATTCCCTTGCGTTTCGTTCTTACTTTGCTTTTGCTAAAGGACGAGATGGAGGACTTCGTACCAAAACAGGTATACCCACCAGCGTGTGTTTTGGCTTTATTAAGTCTTTGCTGGAAGTAATGGATAATCTTCAACCTGAAGCGATCGCGGTTGCTTTTGATTTGGGTTTACCAACTTTTCGTCATCAAGCTGATGATACTTATAAAGCTGACCGTCCGGGAACCCCGGAAGATTTTATTCCCGATTTGGAAAATCTCCACGAATTACTTGCGGGATTAAATTTACCGATTTTTACTGCTCCGGGTTTTGAAGCAGATGACGTTTTAGGAACTTTAGCGCAACAAGCATCGAAAAAAGGATATCAAGTTAAAATCCTGACTGGGGACAGGGATCTATTTCAGTTAATTGATAAGGATAAGCAAATTAGCGTTCTGTATTTGAACAAGGAAGCTCTACAGCGTTCGAGTACTGGACCTAAAGAATTTTTTTCGGAAGAAGTTAAACAGAAGTTAGGGGTTTTACCATCCCAGGTTGTTGATTATAAAGCGCTTTGCGGCGATAAATCGGATAATATTCCTGGTGTGAAGGGGATTGGGGATAAAACAGCGGTACAGTTACTTGATGCTTACGGTTCTCTGGACAAAATTTATGAGTCTTTGGAGGAAATTACAGGAGCAACTCATAAAAAACTGGTAACTGGTAAGGAAGATGCGGAAAAATCGAAGTTTTTAGCGAAGATAGTTGAAGATGTTCCGCTGGAAGTTGATTTGGAAGAGTGTAAGTTAAAAGGTTTTGAGAATAGCGAACTCAAACCGATTTTAGAGAAGTTGGAATTTAGTTCTTTTCTGAAAAAAATTAATCAGCTTCAGCAAAAGTTTGGCGGTAATGTTGAAGAAATACCAGAAACAAAAGCTGTAGAAATTGAAGATAATGATTTGTGGTTTTGGACTGCGGAACAAACAGAAGAGTCCCGAAAGCAAAAGACTTCTCCAATTAAACCACGCATTATAGATACGGAAGCAAAGCTTGAAGAATTAGTTGAAATACTCCGAACATTTACAAGTCCGGAAACACCTGTAGCTTGGGATACTGAAACTACCGATTTAGAACCGCGAGATGCTCAATTAGTCGGAATTGGTTGCTGTTGGGGTAAAGCTGATGAAGTTGCTTATATTCCTTTAGGACATAAAAACGGTCAGAATCTCGATAAAGATATTGCGTTACAAACTTTACGTCCAATTTTAGAAAGTGCAGATTATCCCAAAGCTTTTCAGAATACTAAATTTGACCGCTTAGTTTTACGATGTCAGGGAATTAATATCGCAGGGGTAATATTTGACCCCATGTTAGCAAGTTACGTTCTCAATCCTGATAGCAGTCACGGTTTAAGCGAACTTTCTCAAAAATATTTGGGTTTGATCGCTAAAAGTTATCTTGAACTGGTTCCGAAAGGTCAAACTATTGCCGATATTAGCATTGCACAAGTCGCAGATTACTGCGGGATGGATGCTTATACTACATTTGGATTAGTCGCAAAATTGCGGGAAGAATTAGAGAAAATTCCAGCTTTATCAAAGTTGTTTACAGAAGTAGAGCAGCCGTTAGAAGAAGTTTTAGCGGATATGGAATATCAAGGAATTCGCGTTAATACGGCTTATTTAAAAGAACTTTCGCAACAGTTGGAAATTGATTTAAATAAGTTAGAAGAACAAGTACAGGAAATAGCTGGAGAAAAATTTAATTTAGGTTCTCCCAAACAGTTGAGTCAAATATTATTTAATAATTTGGGTTTAAATAAAAAATATTCTCGTAAAATCAAAACCGGATATTCTACAGATGCAGCAACTTTAGAAAAGCTGCAAGAAGACGATGAAACTGGAATTATTGAGGCTATTCTTGAACATCGCACTTTATCTAAATTAAAGTCTACCTATGTAGATGCATTACCAGCTTTAGTACGGGAAGATACCAAGCGCGTACATACAGATTTTAATCAAACAGTAACATCAACTGGAAGGCTATCTTCTTCTAATCCCAACTTACAAAATATTCCGATTCGTACCGCTTTTAGCCGTAAAATTCGTCAAGCTTTTATCCCGGAATCAGGATGGTTAATAGTAACTGCTGATTATTCGCAAATTGAGTTAAGAATTTTAGCTCATTTGAGTCAAGAACCCGTTTTGTTAGAAGCTTATAACAACAATCAAGATATTCATACGGTTACAGCGCGGTTAGTGTATGAAAAAGATGATATTTCATCTGATGAAAGACGGATCGCAAAGACGATTAACTTTGGTGTAATTTACGGAATGGGTTCATTGAGATTTTCTCGCTCAACTGGTATAGATAAAAATCTTGCAAATGAATTTATCAAAAGGTTTTATACTCGCTATCCGAAAGTTTTTGAATTTTTGGAAGGTTTGAAAAAGCAAGCAATTTCTCAAGGTTATGTAGAAACAATTTTAGGACGTAGACGTTATGTAGACTTTACCAGTAACAGTTTACAAAAGCTTAGAAATGTTAACCCAGAAGAAATTGACTTAAGTAAATTGAAGAATTTGGGTCCTTATGATGCAGGATTATTGCGTGCTGCTGCTAATGCTCCAATTCAAGGTTCTAGCGCTGATATTATTAAAATTGCCACAATCCAAATACACCAACTTTTGCATAATTATCAAGCAAGATTGTTGTTACAGGTTCACGATGAATTAGTGTTTGAAGTTCCTCCTCAAGAATGGGAAGAGTTGCAAATCAAAATTAAGTCAGTAATGGAAAATGCCGTTAAGTTGAGCGTTCCTTTATTAGTAGAAGCACGTCCGGGTGATAACTGGATGGAAGCTAAGTAGGAGTTAGGAGTTAAGAGTTAGGAGTTGGTACCACCGGAGTTAGGAATTGGTACCACCGGGGTTGATAACTGAGTATTAAGAACCAGCGAGCGAGACGCTCGCACTACCTTAACCCTTGAAATCTAATGGGACAAACTATTATTTATTATTCTGCCGCAAAAACTATGATAGATAATAAATTCGTAGTGCGAGCGTCTCGCTCGCTATTTTTTATCACCTAGCTAGAA